>JBDHZJ010000067.1:0-8746 GCA_039811825.1 Propionicimonas sp. | reverse complement strand
CGGCGTCCGGGTGCGGCCCGGCCCGTGGGTGGCCGGCGTCATCGCAACGCCTCCTCGTCGGCCCGGTGCGCCCACTGGGCGAACGACTCGCCGGGCTCGCGGGCGGCCACGAAGGCCAGGGTGACCCGCTCGACGTAGTCGGGCAGGTCGGCCGCGGCAACCTTGAGCCCGCGGACGGTCCGGCCCAGCCCGGCGTCCTCGCGATCGACGGACGCGAGCCCGCCGCCGAGGTGCACCTGGTAGGCGAACTCCTCCGAGCCGTCCGCGCCCTTCATCAGCTGCCCCTTCAGGCCGATGTCGGCGACCTGGATCCGGGCGCAGGAGTTGGGGCACCCGTTCACGTGCAGGCTGATCGGGGCCCCGATGTCCACCCCGTCGAGGCGGCGCTCGAGCTCGTCGATCGTGTGCGCTGCGGTCGCCTTGGTCTCGACGAACGCGAGCTTGCAGTACTCGATCCCGGTGCAGGCCATCGTGGAGCGGCGGAACGGGCTCGGGCTCGCGCTCAGCCCGAGCGGTTCGACGGCGGCCAGCAGGTCGTCGGTCCGGTCGGGGTCGACGTCGAGCACGAGCAGCTTCTGGTGCGGCGTGAACCGGACCCGCCGGGACCCCACGGCCTCCGCGGCGTCGGCGAGGGCGGTGAGGATCTCCCCGGAGACGCGGCCCACGGTCGGGGCGAGGCCGACGTAGGCCCGGCCGTCCTTCTGCGCATGGACGCCGACGTGGTCGCCGGGGCCGCCGCTCGCCTCCGGGGCGGGGCCGTCGGCGAGGTGGTGGCCGAGGTACTCGGTCTCGAGCACCTCGCGGAACCGCTCCGCGCCCCAGTCGGCGAGCAGGAACTTGAGCCGGGCCTTGTTCCGCAGCCGCCGGTAGCCGTAGTCGCGGAACAGCCGGACCACGCCGTACCAGACCTCGGCCGCCTCATCGGGCCGGACGAACGCGCCGAGCCGCTCGGCGAGCCGGGGGGCCACACTCAGCCCGCCGCCCACCCACAGGTCGTAGCCGGGACCGAGTTCGGGGTGCACGACCCCGACCAGCGAGATGTCGTTGATCTGGTGCACGACGTCGAGGCTGGGGTGGCCGGTGATCGCCGACTTGAACTTGCGGGGCAGGTTCGCCAGCCCGGGGTCGCCGACGAACCGCTCCACGATCTCCGCGATGGCCGGCGTGGGGTCGATGATCTCGTCCGCGGCGATCCCTGCGACCGGCGAGCCGAGAATCACCCGGGGCGTGTCGCCGCAGGCCTCGGTGGTCTGCATGCCGGCGGCCTCCAGCCGGGCCCAGATCTCGGGCACGTCCTCGATCCGGATCCAGTGGTACTGGATGTTCTGCCGGTCGGAGATGTCGGCGGTGCCGCGGGCGAAGTCGGTCGAGATCGCCGCGAGGACGCGCAACTGGTCCGTCGTGACCGCCCCGCCGTCGAGGCGGACCCGGAGCATGAAGTACCGGTCCGACAGCTCGTCGGCGCCGAGGGTGCCGGTCCGGCTGCCGTCGATGTCCTGGCGGCGCTGGGTGTACAGGCCCCACCAGCGCAGGCGTCCGTGCAGGTCGTCGGCGGGGATCGAGTCGAAGCCCTCGCGGGCGTAGGTGTCGAGGACGCGCTGCCGCACGCTCAGGCCACCGTCGGCGGCCTTGAATTCCTCATTCGGATTGAGGGGGGCGCGTCCGTCGACGGCCCACTGGCCGTTGGTCCGCTGCGGGCGGGGGCTGCTGGTCATGGTTCCTCACTGGGGTTCTGGGGGATGAGTGGCCCAGCGGGAGCACGAAAGCGGCCGGGCCTTGGGGGCCCGACTACCGAAAAGGGGAGCTACGGGCGCGTCAGCACGCGCAACACATCGAACCGGCGCGGTTATTCGCCAGCGCGGCCACCACGAGGGTCGGTTCGATCATGGGCGGGACCCTAACACGGATGGTTGAGGATTCATGCATCGCGCGTCCGTTCCGTGGACCGGCCGGGCGCCGGGAGCACCGGAAAGGGGCTCGATAAGCTGGCTCCGTGCCACCACCGAGGGTCGGCTCGTGACGGTGACCCAGCAGTCCAGGCCGTCCGGGAGCCGTCGCGACCACTGGCGCGCCCGCTTCGCCGGTTGGCGCGCGGATGTCGCGCGCGCCTGGACCCATCCCCCGGTGCGCCGCGGCCTGGTCGGGTCCGCGCTGATCGCCCTCGGCTCGCTCACGCCGGCCTACCTGCCGCAGAACAGCCCGTGGTGGGAGCCCATGCGGGCGCTCGGCCTGGACAACTGGTGGACGAACGCGTTCGGCACCGCGCTGGTGGTCACCGGGGTCGCGCTCCTGGTCGAGGCGTGGTTCAGGCTGCGGCCGAGCCTCTACCACGAGGTCAAGCACTGGCCGATCACGCTGCTGTGGAGCCTGCCGTTCCTGCTGGCGCCCCCCATCTTCAGCCACGACGCCTACGCCTACGCGGCCGAGGGCTGGCTGCTCCGCAACGGCCTCAACCCCTACGACAACGCGATCTCCGTGCTGCCGGGACCGTTCGCGGACCAGGCCGCGTGGCTGTGGCGCTACACCACGGCCATGTACCCGCCGCTGAGCCTGGAGATGTTCCACGGCCTGGTGGTCGTCGCCGGGAACGACCCCTACTGGTCGGCGGTGGCGATGCGGATTCCCGCGCTGTTCGGCGTCGGGCTGATCGCGTACTACCTGCCCCGGATCGCCCACCGGATGGGCGCCGACGTGCAGATGACCGCCTGGTTCTCCACCGTGAACCCGCTGGTGATCATCGACCTCGTCGGCGGCGCACACAACGACGCCCTGATGATGGGCCTGGTCGTGCTCGCCCTGTGGCTGACGTTCCAGGGACGGTTCTGGTGGGCGGCGATCCTCGTCGGCGTCGCCGCCTGTATCAAGCAGCCCGCGATCCTGGCGTTCTACCCGGTCGCGCTGATCGGTCACCCCTGGCGCACGTTCCGCTGGCGGGACACGGCCCGCGCGTTGCTGCGCCTCACCCTTTCGCTGGGCACCTCGGTCGCGACCTTCGTGGCGATCTCGCTGGCGAGCGGGCTCGGGTTCGGCTGGGTGTACGCCGCGGACGTGCCCGGCAGGGTGGTCACGCTGGCGCCGTTCACCCTGGTCGGGGCGGGGCTGAACGCCGCGCTGGTGTTCTTCGGGCAGCCGGAGGCCGGGCAGGTCGTGATTGACGCGCTGCGCTACCTCGGCCTGGCGCTGACCGTGATCGGCATCGGCTGGCTCGCGCTCACGGTGGGCCGGCGGCGTCCGGTCACCTTCCTGAGCTGGTCGTACCTGATCTTCGCGTTCGGCGGCATCGCGCTGAACAGCTGGTACCTGGTCTGGGGCGGCCTGCTGCTGCCGCTGACCCGGCCGACCGAGCGGATCACCGGCACCGCGGTCGCCGTGACCACGGTGCTGCTCGCCTACGAGGCCGGCAACCTGTCCTGGCGCAACGACGCGGTTGCCCTGGGCTTCGCCGGCCTGGCGGTGATCCTGGTGATGCTGTACCGGCATGCGCAGGAACGGAAGCTGCACCTGGCCGCCCGCGGCCATGGCAGGGCCACCCACAGGCACGGAAGGAACCCATGAGCTCCGAGGAACTGCTGGTCGAGGTGTCCGACGGGGTCGGCCGGATCCGGCTGAACCGTCCCCGCCAGATCAACGCCCTGACGGTGCCGATGATGCACACGCTGCTGCGGGTGCTCGACGACTTCGCCGCGGACGGCCGCGTGGCGTCGGTGGAGCTGACCGGCGCGGGGGAGCGCGGGCTGTGCGCGGGGGCGGACGTCCGCGCGCTGCGCGAGCGCGCCCTGGTCGGCGGGGACGTGCGGGAGTTCTTCGAGACCGAGTACGCCGTGAACCTGGCTATCGCCGCCTTTCCCAAGCCGTACCGGGCGGTGATGACCGGCGTCACGATGGGTGGCGGGCTCGGCCTGAGCGCCTACGGTTCGCAGCGGGTGGTGGACGCGACCAGCCGGCTGGCCATGCCGGAGACCCAGATCGGCCTGTTCCCGGACGTGTTCATGACCCCGTTGCTGGCCCGGATGCCGGGCGAGGCCGGCACGCACCTCGCGCTCACCGGTGCCGCCGTGAACGGCGCGGACGCGATCCGGCTCGGGCTGGCCGACGAGGCGTCCGGGCCGCTGCCCGACCGCGACCCCGGGCTGGCCGCGGACTGGATCGCCGAGTGCTACGCGGGCGACGACCCGTCGGAGATCCTGCACCGGCTGGAGACCCACGCGGATCCGGCGGCGCGCGGGACCGCTGTCGAACTGCGCCGCCGCAGTCCCGTCTCGGTGGCCGTCACCCTGGAGGCGCTGCGCCGGGCGGCGAGGATCGCCTCCCTGCCCGACCTGTTGCCGCAGGAGCTCGGCCTGGCCGTCCGGCTGTCCACCGGCCCGGACTTCGCCGAGGGCGTCCGCGCCCAGCTCGTCGACCGTGACCGCGACCCGCACTGGTCGCACGCCCGCGTCGAGGACGTCAGCCGCGCCGAGGTGCTGTCCTACTTCGAGCCGCTCTGACGGGTCCACCATCGGCGTAGTCGACCACCACGGGGGCGTGGTCGCTCAGCCGGGCGTCGGAGCTCTCGGCGCGGTCGGTGCCGCCGGAGAGCGCCGCCCTCGCCAGGCCGGGCGTGGCGAGCTGGTAGTCGATCCGCCAGCCGACATCGTTGGCGAACGCGTCGCCCAGCCAGCTCCACCACGAGTAGGGGCCATCGGATTCCGGGTGCAGCGTGCGGACGACGTCCACCAGCGTCCGCGGGCCGAGCACCGACCCCAGCCACTCCCGCTCCTCGGGCAGGAAGCCCACGTTCTTCTGGTTCGAGCGCCAGTTGCGGACATCGAGCCGGGTGTGGGCGATGTTCACGTCGCCCATCACCAGGAACTCCCGTCCCTGCGCCCGCGCCGCCAGCCGGGCACGGGTGAGGTAGGGACGGAACGAGCGCAGGAACCGCCGTTTGTGCCGGGCGCGGGCGCGCTGGGCCGGGGTGTCGTCGTCCGCGCGCCCGCCCTTGGGCAGGTAGAGCGAGCCGACCGTGAGCCTCCAGCCGGCCAGGTAGTAGTCGGCCTCCAGGTAGCGGCCCTCGGCGTCGAACGCGGAATTCCCGAACCCTTCACGGACGGCCAGCGGCGGCGTGCGACTGAGCAGCGCGACCCCGTTGCGTCCGGCCCGGTCGCCCGGGTGGTAGGCGTAATGGTAGCCGGCGACGGCCTCGGGCGGCACCTGGCCGGCGTTCGCGCGAACCTCCTGCAGGGCGACCAGGTCGGGTTCGCGGGCGGCCAGCCAATCGGCGAACCCGCGACGTACGGACGCGCGGATGCCGTTCACGTTGAGGGTGGCGACGCGCATCAACTGTTGCGCCCGCGCGCGGCCACCGGCCAGGTGCCCCCGCCGACGAGGTGGTACCGCTCGGCCAGGTTCACCGCGTTGCAGACGTGGTTGGGGACGAGCAGCACCGGGCTGCCCAGCGCCGGCAGCGCGCCCGGCCACTCGATCGTCGAGTGGTGCTCGCTCAGGGCGACGACCCGGGCGTCCGGGCGTTCGAGGACGCGGCCGTAGCCGGACGCCCACGGCGCGCGATCGGCGCCGAGCGCCTTGCTACCGGCGTCGGTGATCACCCGCCCGCCGGCGTGGGAGACGACGGTCGCGGCCACGGTGAGCGCGACCCGGTCGAAGCCGATCGTGCCGAGTTCGACTTGCTGGGCGTCGCCGAACACGTACACGCCGGGACGCAGTTCGGTCAGCGGCGAGCCGACGAACTCCGCGGACGGGGTGGAGCCCCCGCTGACCACCCGCGCCGGCACCCCGGCTGCTGCCATGGCTGCGGCGGCCCGGCCGAGGGCATCGGCCTCATCGGACGCGGCGGCCCGGCGCCCGTCGGGGGAGTAGCTGTGCCCGGGGAAGGTGAACACGCCACGCACGGGCAGCCCGAGTGCGGCGACCGCCGCGGCCAGTTCGCCGGCGGCCTCGGGGGCGACGCCGCTGCGGTGGTGCCCGGAGTCGATCTCGACCAGCACGTCGACCGGCAGCCCGGTTAGGTTCGCCGCCGCGGTGGCGGAGTCGCAGCCGACGGCCAGCCGAACCCGCTCGCCCAGCGCGCGCAGCCGGGCCGCGGCGTCCGCATCGACCCAGAGCGGGTAGGCGATGAAGAGGTCGTCGAAGCCGGCCGCGGCGAACACCTCGGCCTCGCCGATCGTCGCGACGGTGAGGCCCACCGCACCGGCGCCGAGCTGGCGCGCCGCGATCTCGGGGCACTTGTGGGTCTTCGCGTGCGGGCGCAGCGCGACTCCCGCCGCTGCGGCCGCGTCGGCCATCTCGGCGAGGTTGCGGTCGAGGACCGCGACGTCCAGCCGCAGGTACGGGGTGCAGCCCACCGGAACCCGGCTACCGGTAGTTGTCGAACTGCACCGCGAAGTCGTAGTCGGCCTCGCGGACCAGTCGCTGCACCGCCTGCAGGTCGTCGCGCTTCTTGGAGAACACGCGCAGGTCGTCGCCCTGCACCTGGGTGCGCACGCCCTTGGGGCCCTCGTCGCGGATCAGCTTGGCGATCTTCTGGGCGTTCTCGCGGCTGATCCCCTGCTGCAGGGACGCGGTGAGCTTCCACATCTTGCCGCTCAATCGCGGCTCGGGCGCGTCCAGGGCCAACAGGTCGACCTTGCGGCGCACCAGCATGGTCCGGAACACGTCGAGGATCGCCTTCACCCGCTCCTCGCCGTTCGCCTCCATCTCGATCGCCTCACCCGACCAGCGGATCGAGGCGTCCGTGCCCTTGAAGTCGAACCGGTTGCGCACCTCCTTGGCGGCCATGTTCAGGGCGTTGTCCACCTCCTGGTGGTCGACCTTGCTGACGATGTCGAACGAGCTGTCTCCTGCCATGCCGCCATTGTGCCGCACCCGTCCCGCCGACCCCGCCGAGCCCGTTCGCGACCATCTCGGCGTGACCCGCCGGGATTTCGGGTTGTCCACAGATCGCGGGCGCGAACGGGCTTGTCCACAGCACCGCGGACGTGGTGAACGCCGCTCACCCTCGTTGCACAAACTCAGGACGTGCAACCCCGCCTGCTCGACGTCCCCGCCTCCCAGCGCGTGCTGCGCGTGGCGGACGGACACGTGCCCCGGTCCACCCTGAGCCGGCTCGCCCGCGCCGGAGCGCTGAGGCGGGTGCTGCCGGGCACCTACATCCGGGCCGAGGACGCCACGGTGCGCGCGGTGCGGCTGGCCGCCGCCTGCGCCTGGGCGCCCGGAGCCTGCCTGTGGGGTGGCTCCGCGCTGGACGCGGCCGAGCGAAACGCGGCCCCGTTCACGGACGGCGAGGTGATCCAGCTCGCCGGCAGCGCGAGGCACCCGCAGCCCGGCATCGCTTGGTACCGGGCGGACGTCCCGGCCGGCTTCGTGGCACGTCGGGGCGGCCTGGTCTTCGCGAGGCCCGTGGTGGCGGCGATCAGCCTGGCCGGGAGCGACGGCGGGCTCGCCATCGACCGGCTGCTCCTCCGCGACCCGGCCGCGGGGGACGAACTGGGCGAGGTCATGGCGTGGTTCGACGGCCGGGCCGGCAACGGGGCCCGCCGGCCGAGCATGCGCGAGGTGCGCCGCCATCCGTGGTCGGGCCTGGAGCGGAAGCTGCACCGGCTGCTGCGCCGCTCGGGCATCTCCGGCTGGGTGGCCAACGTGCCGGTCTCGACCGCATTCGGCTGGTTCGTCCCGGACGTCCTGTTCGAGCCGGAGCGGCTCGTGGTCGAGGCCGACTCGTGGGAGTACCACGGGTCACCGCAGGCCTTCGAGGACGACCGCGCCCGCCAGAACCGCCTCGTCCTCGCGGGCTTCCACGTGCTCCGGTTCACCGGCGAGATGCTCGACGACCACCCCGAACTGGTGATCCGGACGATCCGGACGGCCCTCCGTCGCCTGAGCCGAGCCTGATCGCGACCGGCTCGGGCACCCGCGGGATTCGACGGCGCGTCGCCACCGATCGGTCGCGCTCGGGCTCACTGTCGCCGATTCGTCGGGGGTGGGCTGCTTTGCTAGAGTGTCCGGGCACGGCAGGTTGCCCGAGTGGCCAAAGGGAGCGGTCTGTAAAACCGTCGGCTAAGCCTACGTAGGTTCGAACCCTACACCTGCCACGCGCGAGGCCCCTGACCAGTCGAAACGCCTGGTCAGGGGCCTTTTCGCGGGCTCAGCGGCCGGTCATCGACGCCACGTCCAGGGCCGTGGCCAGCTGCTCCTCGGAGATCTCGCCGCGATCCACGTAGCCCAGGTCGCGGACGGCCTCGGCGACCGTGAGATTGGCCTTCACCGAGTGCTTGGCGATCTTCGCTGCGGCCTCGTAGCCGATGATCCGGTTCAGTGGCGTCACGATGGACGGCGACGACTCGGCGAGCTGCCGGCAGCGCTCGACGTTGGCGACCAGCCCGTCCACGCACCGTTCGGCCAGCAGCCGCGACACGTTGCCGACCAGCGTGATCGACTCGAGCAGGTTTCGTGCCATCACCGGCAGCATCACCAGCAGGTCGAAGTTGCCCTGGGCGCCGGCGAAGGCGATCGCGGCGTCGTTGCCGATCACCTGAGCGGCCACCTGGACCGTCGCCTCGGGCAGCACCGGGTTCACCTTGCCCGGCATGATCGAGGAGCCCGGCTGCAGGTCGGGCAGCGCGAGTTCGCCCAGGCCCGTCCGGGGCCCCGAGCCCATCCAGCGCAGGTCGTTGGCGATCTTCACCAGCGACACCGCGACCGTGCGCACCGCCCCGGAGGTCTCGACCAGCGAGTCCTGCGCGGCCTGCGC
>JBDHZJ010000066.1:0-8753 GCA_039811825.1 Propionicimonas sp. | reverse complement strand
TGATCGCCGCCGCCGAAGACCTGGCCGACATCGAGGCAGCCCGAGCCGCCCGTGCCGAGATCGCCGAGGGCGAGCCGCCGATCCCTTGGGAGCAGGTCAGGGCCGACCTCGGCCTGGCATGACCTACCACGTCGAGATCGCTACTGCGGCCGTCCGGCAGTTGCGCAAACTGGACCGCCCCGCGCAGCGCCGGGTGCAGGCCGCGATCGAGCTGTTGGCAACCGAGCCCCGACCAAACGGAGCCAGGAAGCTGGTCGGCGGAAACGGCGAGTTGCGCGTCCGAACCGGCGACTACCGGATCGTGTACGAGATCCACGACAACGTGCTACTCGTCCTCGTCATCGCGGTCGGGCACCGACGCGACATCTACGACCGTCGATAGCCACACGTCCTGTCCTGCCGCTGTCGGCTGGTGCCATGTCGCGAGGAGTTCGGCCGCTCTCTGGCAATCCGGTATCGCTCACTCATCCGCCGGGTGCTGGTTGGCTTGTCGGCCGGCGCCGTCGCGGTGGAGGCGCCAGCGCCTGGTGGGTCGGTCCGCGGCCACGCTTGTTGTCGGGTCGGGTGTGAAGCCGTGACGCCGGTGCAGGCGCGCGGCGGCGGGACGGTCGTCGTCGAAGTCATTGACCACCACCGTGGCCCGGGTGTCGCGCCACACCCGTTCGAGCAGCAGCTCCATGAAGCGTGTGCCCAGGCCGTTGCCGCGCCGGCCGGGGACCACGTTGAGCCCGATGCGGGCCGTGCCATCAGGTTCGACCTCGTAGTGGACGTGGCCGAGGAACTCGCCGGTCTGGTCGTCCTGGACGTAGAAGTAGCCCTGCTCCGAGGCGGGCATCGCGAGCCGGCGCTCGAACGCGGGCCAGTCCTGCTCCGGCCAGTCGATGCAGCCTGTCGTCGGGTCGTATCCGGCGTGGGCGATCGACCAGCCTGCGTTGTAGGCCATCATCTCGGGATCGAGCATCCAGCCCCTGCGGACCGCGAACTCCTCCCGCGACGGGACGTGAAGCCTCAGCACAATCACACGCTAGCCAACGGCGCTGTTCGCCTGACCCGCGAGCGCGGTTCCCGCGGTCGCGAAGCCCCTGCGTGGGGCTAGAACCCGTCGAGGATCACCGGCAGGGCGCCTGCGCGGCCGTCCAGCAGCTCGGTGAGCAGGGACTTGAGCCCGCGCGGGGCGAAGGTGGCATCGCTGCGGAGCAGCGCGTCGAGCGGCCACCAGCGCAGTTCATGCACGTGCTCCGCGGCGAGTTGCTCCGTCGACATCGCCGGCTCGGGATCGAAGTGCGCCACCCGGTGCAGGTGGACGTGGTCGATCTGGCCGTCCCAGCCGGGCATCGGGAAGATCGCGGTCTTGGTCCACACCTCCTCGCCCAGTGTGGTGACGGCGAGCCCGACCTCCTCGCGGAGCTCGCGCTGGAGCGCCTGCAGTCGCGA
Organism: Propionicimonas sp.; assembly: GCA_039811825.1. GTDB lineage: Bacteria > Actinomycetota > Actinomycetes > Propionibacteriales > Propionibacteriaceae > Propionicimonas. The sequence continues at coordinate 7,319 of JBDHZJ010000066.1, read as the reverse complement.
CTCGCCCGGCTCGACGCCGCCGCCGGGGTTGGCCCAGAACCCTCCCTCGGGACCGCCCGGCCACTCGAACCGGACCAGCAGGACCTGGTCCTCCTCATCCAGGATCAGCGCCCGGACACTCTCGCGAAGCCGCACTCGTTCACGCTAGACCACCCACGCGGCGCCGGCCGCACCGCTCGCTTCACGCAGGGCGGGAACCGGGTCCGTGAGAGCATCGTCGACGTGATGGACGACGTGCGCGGTGTGCTGCTGGACCTGGACGGCACGCTGCTCGACCATCGTGGGGCGGCCGATCGTGCGGCCATCGAGTGGGCCCGGGACATCGGTGTCGAAGCGGACGGCGACCCCGCGGGGCACTGGCGGGGCCTGGAGGCGCGGTTCTTCCCGCTGTTCGAGCGTGGCGCGTGCTCCTTCCAGGAGCAGCGCCGGCTCCGCGTCCGCGGGTTCGGCCCGGAACTCGCGCACCTCACCGACGTCGAGGCCGACGCGGTGTTCGAGCGATACCTCGCCCTGTATCGACAGAACTGGCGCGCGTGCCCGGGCGCCGCGGATCTGGTCGAACGGGCCTTGGCCGTGTGCCGGGTGGGTGTGCTCACCAACGGAGACCAGGCACAGCAGTGGGCGAAGCTCGACGCGATCGGACTGCGGCGCCCCGGCCTGCAACTGTTCGCTTCCTCTGCCCTCGGCCACGCCAAGCCGGTGGCCCGCGCGTTCGAGCTGGCGTGTGCCGGGTTGGGAACACCCAGCGGTGCGACGGTGATGGTCGGAGACGACTACGAGAAGGACGTCCTTGGAGCCCTCACCGCAGGCCTCCGGGCCGTCCATGTCGCGCCCCATCCGGACCGGTCCCGCGGCGAAGCCGTGACCTCACTCCGGGAAGCGGCCGACCTCTTGTTCGGCGCCACCTGAGCGCACCCGAATCGCGCTGCTCCGCCGCACTCGCGTGAGGAGGACGCCCCGCGCGCCTGCCGAGCCTGCTCGGGCCCGGCGAACATACTGTTCCTCCGTGGGCAACGAACTGGAAGCAAGTCAGATTCAGTCTCGTCTCGAGCGACTGGCGGATGCGTTCGAACGCCATGGGATCGCGGTGCGGGACTCCCTGCTACCCGGCGCATCCGACGCCGAGCTCGATGTGGTCGAGGCGGAGCTGGGCGTCGTCCTGCCGCAGGCGTACCGCGCGCTCTACACCTGGAGCGCCGGCTGCAGCGACCCCGAGGGCGAGGCGCCCTTCCTGTTCCGTGACAACGCCTTCCTCGAGCTGAACGAGGTGGTTCAGCGACGCCAGGAACTCGTCGAGGCCTACCAGGAGCAGACGTACCCGGGCGATGTCGGCGCCTTCGGGATGAACGGCGTCGACCTGACCACAACCGCTCCGTTCGCGGAAACGGAAGGCGCCGTCTACGTGGTGGCGTGCGGCCCCCACACCCTTGCCTCTGCCTCACAGAATCCGGTCATCAGCGTGTTCGAGGGGATCGATGTCTACTTCAACTCGATCGAATCCATGCTCGACACGTGCATCGAGTGGGTCGAGCAGGAAGGGTACGACCGCTACTCCCTGGCGCCGGACGAGAAGGGGCCGTGGCTGCGTCACAACCCGGGCGTGTTCGGCTGGTCCGACTCCTAGGGCGTGGCGCCCACCGTGGTGCATTCGGGCTACTGCTGCACCCATGTGTCCTGGAAGAGCACGCTGCCGTTGATCCGCGGGGTGAGGTCGTGGATGGTCGCCAGGGACGCCACGATGTTGTCCGGGTTGTACAGCGGGATGTAGGGCACGTCGTCGGCGAGGATCTGCTGGATCTCGGCGTAGATCTGCTTGCGCTCCGGGCCGTCCGCGGTGACCCGTCCCAGCCGCATCAGCTTGGTCACCTGAGGGTTGGTGTAGTGGGTCCAGAAGGAGTGGCTGAAGCCGTCCGGGTCGGCCTGGAAGGTGATCAGACCGTTCGGGTCGGGCGCGTCGGACTGGCCCGAGTTGAGCATGAAGTCGTACTCGAACGCCTTGAACCGCTCCCGGAACGCGTTCAGTTCGATGGCCTCGATCTTCACGTCGATGTGCAGCGGTTCGAGCGCGGCCTGGATGATCTGGGCCTCCTGGGCGCGCGCCGTGTCGCCGGCGTTGATCAGCAGGGTGGTGCTGAAGCCGTCCGGGAAGGCGGACGCGGCCAGCTCGCCCCGCGCGGCTGTGAGGTCGTTGTCGAGGGCCTTCACGTCGGCGGAGTAGAGGATCGTGGGCGGGATCAGGGTGTGGACGGCCTGGGCCGCGCCGAAGGTGGTGGCCCGGGTGATCCCCTCGCGGTCGAGCGCGTAGGCGACGGCGCGGCGCACGTTCCGGTCGGCGAAGTACTTGTTGCGGGTGTTGAAGAACACCTGCTCCACCGCCCACGAGCCGAGTTCGGACACGGTGATGTCCGCGTTGCCCTCCAACTGCTCGATCGAGGCGGGGGCCACGTCCTCGATGCCGCCGAGCTGGCCGGCCTGCAGTTGCTGGATGCGCTGCGCGTCGTCCGAGACCACCTTGTAGATCAGGCTGGCCGCGTACGGCTTGCCCTCCTGCCAGTAGTGCGGGTTGGCGGTGAAGGTGGTGTCGCCGTTCGGGTCCCAGGTCTGCACGACCCAGGGACCGGTGCCGATCGGCTTGGCGAAGAAGTCCTTCTCGGTGCGACCGCCGAAGTCGGCGGGGAAGATGCCGTTGGAGAAGCCGGACAACTCGGAGAGGAAGGGCGTGTAGGGGCTCTTCAGGGTGATCGTGAGGGTGTGGGCGTCCGTGGCGACGATGTTCTTGATCGGCGCCTCAAGCGGCAGCGGGCCCTGCACCTCCAGGTGCCGTTCGAGGGAGAACCTGGCGTCCTCGGCCGTGACGGGCGTGCCGTCGGAGAACTCCAGATCGGGCCGCAGGTCGAAGGTGTAGCTGAGCAGGTCGTCGCTCACCGTGTACTTCTCGGCGAGCCACGGGATGATCTTGCCGGTCGTGTCGAAGGAGACCAGGGGCTCGAACACCTTGTCGATGGCGAAGGCGTTGTTGGCGGTGATCTCGTTGTTGAGGTCGAAGGAGGTGACCGCGGCCGACCGGCCGAAGACGATGGTGCCGCCCTTCTGGGGCTCGGTGGGCGAGGACGCCGCGCTGGGGCCGGGGCTAGCGGTGCACGCCGCGAGTGCGAACACTGCGGCGAGCGCGGCAAGGGCCCTGGCGGGGGCAGTGCGGAAGGTCATCGGTTGGCTCCTGGGTCGGCCGGCGGCATCGGTGGTCCTGGCGAGGCCAGGACGGTGCGGGCTTTGGGGTACGAACGGACGCGGAGTCCGCTCAGCACCTACACCGGCGGCAGGGACCGGAAGGGGGGCCTGCGAACCCGCATCCCGTCGCTGCGCACTGCGGAAGGATAGCCGACCCTAAGCCCGACCTCGACGTCCTTGCGCAGCCGGGTTAGCGTGGACGCGCAGGCGGCTGGCGAGGAGGACGGCATGACGGCAGTGGATCCCCACATCGAGAACCTTGAGGCCTGGGTGAGCCTGGGCGTCCGCAGGACCGTCCCGAGGGAGCAGTTGCACGAGCTCTTCGGGCCCACCTACGGCACGGTGGCGGCGGCCGCGACGGGTGCCGGGGCCCGCGTGCTCGGCCCGGCGTACGCGGAGTACTTCGGCATGCCGGGCGAGACGGTGGACGTCGAGATCGGTTTCGGCATCGACCGGCCGGTGGACGTCGACGGCATGGTGACGGCCGAGCATCCGGCCGTCCGCGCGGTCGTGGGCACGCACGTCGGCCCCTATGACGAGCTCGAGCAGAGCTACGCCGAGCTGATGCCGTGGCTGGAGATGGAGGGCGTGGAACTGACCGACTCGATGCTCGAGTTCTACGACAGCCCGCCCGAGACCGACCCCGCCGCCACCGTGACCCGGCTGGTATTCCCCCTCGCCTGACGCACTCCCTGCCGGCCTCCGAGGAGGACGCCCTGCGCCGCCCCCACCGGCCCCCGAGGAGGTCGCCCTGCGCCGCCCCCACCGACCCCTGAGGAGGTCGCCCTGCGACCGTCACGAAGGGCCAACCGGCTGGTCGGGCGCCCTCCCCGCACCCGAATGCGCGGTTTCGTACCCGCCCGGCCCGGATGCTAGGCTGGATGGGCTGTTGAGGCAGCATGGGGCTATGGCGCAGTTGGTAGCGCGTCTCGTTCGCAATGAGAAGGTCAGGGGTTCGAATCCCCTTAGCTCCACCGGGTGAAACTGCTAGCCAGAGGCAAGTTTCGAGTAGCAGCAACACTCGCCGGGACGCGATAAGACCCTCCCGCGTGCACCATCGTGCACCATCGAGGGAGAACAGTATGTCGCCGAGCACCAGCAGACCCGCCGCCCGCTCCGATCTGGGGACCATCCGAAAACTACCCAGCGGGCGCTTCCAGGCCTTCTATCGAGCCAACGGTGAGCGCTTCAACGCACCGCTCACCTTCGCCAGCCACGACGAGGCGAGGGGCTGGCTGGCAGCCGAACGCGCCGACCGCGTGCGCGGCACTTGGCGCGATCCCCACCAGGGACAGGTGAACCTCGCTGAGTACCTGCACGACTGGCTGGCGGGCCGCAATCTCGCCGAGCGCACAGCGGCCAGCTATCGGGCATCGCTCGACAAGTGGATCCTGCCCCAGCTCGTCGGGTCCGACGGGAAGAAGGTCGAACTCGGCGCGCTGGACCTCAACCAGCTCTCCCCCGCCATCATCCGTCGCTGGTACGCGATCATGAGCGACGTCGCCCGCCAGGTCGCGCTCAAGCGAATCACCTACATCCCCGGCGGCCACCCGGCCCGCGTCTGGGCCCGCGACATCGGCCTGGCCGTCCCCGCCACCGGGAAACTGCCGCAGGCCATCCTCGACGCCTGGAAGAAGGCTGGCAGCCCGCCGCCAGCGGCACGCACCCGGCCCTCGGCCGAAGGCATCGACCCGGGTCGCGCGACCGCAGCGCGCGCCTACCAGGTGCTGCACGCCGGCCTGGCCGACGCCTTCTACGACGAACTCATCCCCACAAACCCCTGCCGCATCCCCGGGGCCGGCATCACCAGACCCCGAGAGCGGGGCACGGTGTCACCGCCCGAGGTCGTCCAGCTGGCGGACGCCATGCCAGACCACGTGCAGGCGGCCGTCTACGTGGCAGCCTGGTCGGGTCTGCGCTACGGCGAACTGTTCGCACTCGCCCGCAGACACGTCGACCTCGACGCCGGTACCCTGCGCGTCGAACGCGCGCTCACCAGCGACGCTGACGTTCACGGCCCTACCAAGACCGCCGGCAGCGTCCGCACGGTGAACCTGCCCGGCTTCGTGGTCGAGGTGCTCGCCGAGCACATTGACCGGCACACCGGGCGATCCCCCGATGCACTCGTCTTCAGCTCACCCGACGGAAACCCGATCGATTCCGCGAACCTCACCCGTATGTTCAGCCGCGCCCGTCAGTCGATCGGTCGCCCTGAGTTGCACTGGCACGACCTGAGGCGCACCGGCGCGACCCTGGCCTACCGCGCCGGCGCCACGGTCAAGGACGTGCAGAGAAGGCTCGGCCACTCCACCACCCGAGCGGCCATGATCTATGCGCACACCGCCGACGACTCAGACCGACTCATCGCCGAGCGCCTCAACGAGGCCTACGGCCAATCAGCGGACAACATCGTCCAGCTCCACCGCCGACCTCGCCCCACGGGATAGGGCCTCGGGCGGTTCAGCCACCGCCTGGGCGCCTGTTCACCCACAAGGATGCTGAGCCACGACAAGAAGTGTCTCAAACTGCGTAGACACAGGTGTGAACGCTCGAGAACTAGGCCATCCGCGACGGCGAACGCGTTCAGTTTCGAGCGGCGCCCACAGGAGGGCTACGCCGCCCGAGGACGGACGCCCGCACGAGCTCCTGACGCCGGGCCTTCCCGCCGCGCGGATCCTGCCATCCAGCTACGTCAAGGACCGACAGCCGTAGTGTGTTTGCCGTGACCCATCCGCTTCTGGAGACCTTGGACGACGCTCAGGCCGCAATGATCCTGACGATCGGCCGTCCGATAGCTACCGATCGGCCGCTGGACCAGCTCGGTTGGCCTGTCTGGGATTTCGTCAAGCGCAAGTTCGAGCGCAATCGTCCCGGCGACGACGCCGAGCAAGTCCTGGCGTCACTGCCAGCGATCCAGCGGTTCGGCGCACTTGAGGGCCCGTATGGGCTGTGGTGGCGGGCTGGGCATTCGAACGCCACGTTCGCCCCCGGTGAGCGCCTCGGACTGACCATTCCAGGTCTCCACCATCTCACCGACATGCTGCCGTCCGGTGTCGGCGAACTTCCCAAGCCGGTCGAGGCGATCTTGCGTATCCTGCGCGACGCGGCACAAGCAGAAGGCGAACTCGATTCGGACGACTGGTGGTCGGCAACCCGCGATTCGCTGGACCTTCGAGAACTGATGGGCAGCCGACCAGATCCCCCAGTGGAGATCCTCGGCACGGTGTTGCAGCATGAGTTCGATCGACCCAGTTCAACTACGAGTTGCCGCTCGGGGAGCGGCGCTACACGGCGTTCCAGGGTGTGGCCGACGCAGCGGACTACCTTTCGCGGATCGACATGCCTGTGCCGCCGGGGGTCGTCGCCTTGCCGGCCTCGCCGCTCGCACTACCGGCGGTTCTGGACTACCTCGGACTGATACTGATGGATCAGCCCGAGTGGGGACGAGAGCATCGCCTCGTACGCCTGCCCGATTTCCAGTCGGCGAGCCAGGTCACGCAGCTGCCGGCAAGCGCGTCCGAGTTCGAGCAGCGCCTGAGCGCGCTCTGGACAATCATCGGGCACCTCGGTGTGCCAGAGGCGCACCCGTCGAAGTACGCGGAGCGCGGATGGGGCACCAGCCGCGGCTCACTAAACAGCCTCACGATCTGGCTCGCCGACAACGTCGGCGAGTTCGGCACAAGCGACCAGTGCGCCGCTGCCATCAAGACGATACGAAACGTGGGCACTCTCCGTCAGGGTGCTCAGCACAGCAGCTCCACCACTCGAGCGAGCGCCCGGCGAGCCCAGACCGAACTCGGGCTGCCCACGGTCATCGTTGACTACCCAGCCGCTTGGAGCCTCATTGTTGAGAACGTCGCCGCCTCGTTCTACTCGATCTGTCTAGGCGTCATGCGGGAACGCGTGGGCTAGTTCGGCAGGAGGCCTTCGGACGGACACCGCGCCTCGAAACAGCGCAATCCCCGCGCAACCGGGCTGCGGGCGCTACGTTCGATGTAGCCCGACGTGTGGAGGTATCGGTGCAAGTGCGCGCGGCCACACCAGCAAAGCGCATTCGCGTGCTTCTGGATTCAAACATCGTCATTGCACAC
>JBDHZJ010000065.1:0-8816 GCA_039811825.1 Propionicimonas sp. | reverse complement strand
TCACCGAGGAGGAACTGCTCGCCGACCTGAACCCGCCGCAGCGGGAGGCGGTCGTGCACGAGGGCAGCCCCGTCCTGGTCGTGGCGGGCGCTGGTTCCGGCAAGACCCGGGTGCTCACCCGGCGGATCGCCCACCTGGTCAGCCAGCGGAAGGTCCACCCCGGTTCGATCCTGGCGATCACGTTCACCAACAAGGCGGCCGCGGAGATGCGGCACCGGGTGGTGGAACTGGTCGGCAACCGGGCGAAGCTGATGTGGGTCTCCACCTTCCACTCGGCGTGCGTGCGGATCCTGCGCGGCGACGTGTCCCGGTTCGGGCTCAGCCGTACGTTCTCGATCTACGACGACACCGATTCCAAGCGGCTGATGCAGCTGGTGCTGCGCGACCTCGACCTCGACCCGAAGCGGTTCCCCGTCCGGGCGGTGCTGAACTGGGTGTCGAACTGCAAGAACGAGCTGGTCGACCACGAGTCCGCGCGCAGCCGGGCCACCGAGGGCACCGCGGAGGAGACCTATGCCGACGCCTACGCCGAGTACCAGCGGCGGCTGAAGGCGGCGAACGCGCTCGACTTCGACGACCTGATCATGACCACCGTGCACCTGCTGCAGGCCTTCCCCGACCTGCGCGAGCAGTACCGGCGGCGCTTCCGGCACGTGCTGGTCGACGAGTACCAGGACACCAACCACGCCCAGTACGCGCTCGTCCGCGAGCTGTGCGGGGTGAGTGGGACGGACGCGTCCGACGCGCCCGAGGTCGAGCCCCCCGAGCTGATGGTGGTCGGCGACTCCGACCAGTCCATCTACGCGTTCCGCGGCGCGACGATCCGCAACATCCTCGACTTCGGGTCCGACTTCCCGGGCGCGCGCACGATCGTGCTCGAGCAGAACTACCGCTCCACCCAGAACATCCTGAGCGCGGCGAACGCGGTGATCACCCGCAACGCCGGACGCCCCGAGAAGCGGCTCTGGTCGGACGCGGGCGACGGCGACCTCCTGGTCGGCTACGTGGCCGACACCGAGCACGACGAGGCCCAGTTCGTGGCCGAGGAGATCGACCGGCTCGGTGACGACGGACGCGCGAAGCCGGGCGAGGTGGCGGTGTTCTACCGCACCAACGCCCAGTCGAGGGCGTTCGAGGAGGTGTTCATCCGGGTCGGCCTGCCGTACCGGGTGGTGGGCGGCGTCCGCTTCTACGAGCGCCGGGAGGTGCGGGACGCGATCGCCTACCTGCGCGCCATCGCGAACGTCGACGACGACGTGTCGGTGCGCCGCATCCTGAACGTGCCCCGGCGGGGCATCGGCGACCGGGCGGAGGCCATGGTCGAGGCCTTCGCCGCGGCCGAGCAGATCTCGTTCGGCGCCGCGCTGGACCGGGCGAAAGAGGCGCCGGGCCTGGCCACCCGGTCGCTGAACCAGATCGAGGCGTTCGCGGGCCTGCTGGCGGGCTACCGGCAGAAGGTGGCCGACGGGGTGCCCGCGGACGAGATCCTCGCCGGCATCCTGAAGGACTCCGGCTACCTCGACGAGCTCAGCAGGTCCAGCGACCCGCAGGACGAGAGCCGGCTGGAGAACCTGGTCGAGCTGGTCAGCGTGGCCGGGGAGTTCGTGGCCGCTGCCCACGCCGTGGACCTGCCCGCCGATGAGGGCGAACTCGCGGCCGCGGCGCCGGAGCCGGACGACTCGCTGCCCGCGTTCCTGGAGCGGATCGCGCTGGTGGCGGACTCCGACCAGATCCCCGACAACGACCCGGACGCCGCCGGCGTGGTCACGCTGATGACCCTGCACACGGCGAAGGGGCTGGAGTTCAACACGGTCTTCCTGACCGGCTTCGAGGACGGCATCTTCCCGCACCAGCGGGCGATGAGCGACAAGGCCGAACTGGAGGAGGAGCGCCGGCTGGCCTACGTCGGCATCACCCGGGCCCGGCAGCGGCTCTACCTGACCCGTGCGACCGTCCGCTCGCAGTGGGGCTCGCCGCAGTACAACCCGGCGAGCCGGTTCACCGAGGAGATCCCCGCCCACCTGATCGACTGGCGCCGGCTCGGCCAGGCCCGCAGCGGCTTCGCCTCGTCCGCGGCGTCGCGCACGCAGCAGTCCTGGCGCGCCACCGTCGGCTTCGGAGCGAGGCCGGCGATCAAGACGGTGCCCTCGGTGGACGTGGGCGACCGGGTGCTGCACACCACCTTCGGGATGGGCACCGTGGTCGCCACGTCCGGGGTGGGCGACGCGGCGAAGGCGGACGTCGACTTCGGCTCGGTGGGCCTGAAGCGGCTCTCGCTCAAGCACGCGCCGATGGAGAAGCTGTAGCTACAGCTCCGCGGGCCGTGCCCGCTGGCGCTTGGTCTCGCTGCGCCGTCGCTTGTTGGTGAGCCGGCGGTCGATCGAGGCCCGGGTCGGACGGGTCGCGCGGCGCGGCGGCGGGGGTGGGGCGATCGCTTCCCGGAGCAGTGCCGCCAGGCGTTCCCGTGCGGCCACGCGGTTCCGGCGCTGGGAGCGGAACTCGGCCGCGGTGACCGTGAGCACGGTGCCGGTCAGGCGGGTCCGCAGGCGGCGCAGCACACGTTCGCGCTGCGCCTCGTCGAGGGCCGTCGAGGCAGCCACGTCGAAGGAGAGCTGGACCCGGGAGTCAGCAGTGTTGACACCCTGTCCGCCCGGTCCGGACGCGTGCGAGTAGCGCTCGACGAGTTCGGTGTCGGGGATGGCCAAGCCGGTCGGGATGCCCGGCCCCGGTGCGATCACGAGCTGGCTCACGAGGCAACCGTAGGGCCTTGGCGGCGGGGTGGACCTCAGTTGTGGGTGGCGACGCCCTTGGCCTGCGGGTTCCAGCCGATGTACTCCATCGGGTCGGAGCTGGAGCCGTTCTTCTTGATCGAGAAGTGCAGGTGGCACGCGGTGGAGAGGCCGGTGTCGCCGACGTAGCCGATCACGTCGCCCTTGTTGACCTTCTCGCCGACCTTCACGGTGTAGCGCAGCATGTGCAGGTAGCCGGACTGGACGTCGACGCCGTTGATGTCGCCGTGGTCGATCCAGACGTTGTTGCCGGAACCGCCGTTGTAGCCCATCTCGGCCTTGGTGACCACGCCGGACTGCGCGGCCCAGATCGGCTCGCCGCAGGTGCCGCCGATGTCGTCGCCGTCGTGCATCCGGTAGTAGTGCAGGATCGGGTGCAGCCGCATGCCGTAGACCGAGCCGACCTTGCCGTCGGCGGGCCAAATGAACTTCGCGAGGTTCTTCAGCCGGTCGATCTCGGTGGTGATCGCCTCGGCGTCGCCGCCCAGCTGGGTGGTGCGGGCTGCAGCGGCCGCGCTCTCCTGGCTGGTGGTGATCGCTTCGCTGTCGGAGGCGAACTGCTGGGCGCGGGCGGCGGCGAGGTCGGCCACGGAGACGGTCTGGGGTGCGCTGGCCACCTGGACGGCGGGGATGTTGGAGACGGCGAGGCCCTGGTCGGCGAACGCCGTACCGGTCGCGTTGGTCGAGGAAGCCGTGAAAGCTGAGAAGCCGGCGACGGCGATTCCTGAGACGATGACGGCGGTGACGCCACGCTTGAGGAGGTTGCGGAGGTTGGCCCGACGGAGCTGGCGAGACCCGCCACCAGCACGGCCCGGCTGCTGCGGGAGCGCGCGACGCGGCTTGTCAGCGCGCACTCGACCTGTGATCACCTGGCTCCCGTCAAAATCCCCGATGCCCCCGATAGCGCCCGGCTCAACCAGGCAGGAACTAGCTTAGCATTTCTTAGGGTCTTTCTCAGAATCGCTCAGAAACTGGGTATCGGGTGTCGGGCGTCCGCAGCCGGGGACGCCGTGGTGCGAACGCGAGGGCCGCGGACTAGGCTCGGCAACGCATTCAGCGAGCAACGAGGTGAGCGGAGTCGGAGTGGATCTGTTCGAGTACCAGGCGCGAGACCTTTTCGAGGCGCACGGTGTCCCGGTCCTGCGGGGCATCACCGCCTGGACACCCGACGAGGCCCGCGCGGCAGCCGAGGAACTCGGCTCCGACGTGGTCGTCGTCAAGGCTCAGGTGAAGACCGGGGGACGGGGAAAGGCCGGCGGCGTGAAACTGGCCCGCTCGCCGCAGGAGGCCGCCGACCGGGCCGCGGAGATCCTGGGCCTCGACATCAAGGGCCATCGGGTCGAGACCGTGATGGTCGCCGAGGGCGCCCGGATCGCGGAGGAGTACTACTTCTCCCTGCTGCTCGACCGCTCCACCCGCAGCTACCTGGCGATGTGCTCGGTCGAGGGTGGCATGGACATCGAGACCCTCGCGGTGGAGCGTCCCGAGGCGCTGGCGAAGGTCGAGGTCGATCCGCTGGTCGGGATCGACCGGGCGAAGGCCGACGAGATCGTCGCGGCCGCCGGCTTCGCCGAGGCCGACCGGGCGGAGCTGGCCCGCGTCCTGGTCCTGCTCGGCGAGGTGTACCGCGAGAACGACGCCACGCTGGTCGAGGTGAACCCCCTGGTCAAGACCGGCGACGGGCGGATCGTCGCCCTCGACGCCAAGGTGACCCTCGACGCCAACTCCGCGTTCCGGCACCCGGACTGGTCGAACTACGCCGACGAGTCGTCGGACGACCCGCTGGAGGTGCGGGCGCGGGCGAAGAACCTCAACTACGTGAAGCTGGACGGCTCGGTCGGCATCATCGGCAACGGCGCGGGCCTCGTGATGAGCACGCTCGACGTGGTGGCCGGCGCGGGTGAGGACCTGCCCGGGCAGCCCCGTCCGGCGAACTTCCTCGACATCGGGGGCGGCGCGTCCGCCCAGGTGATGGCGAACGGGCTGGACATCATCCTCTCCGACCCGCAGGTGAAGGTGGTGTTCGTGAACGTCTTCGGCGGCATCACCGCCTGCTCGGAGGTCGCCAAGGGCATCATCGACGCCCTCGGCATCCTGGGCGAGCGGGCGACCCGCCCGATCGTGGTCCGGCTGGACGGCAACGCGGTCGAGGTCGGCCGGCACATGCTGGCCGAGGCCGCCCACCCGCTGGTCGAGGTCCGCGAGACCATGGACGATGCGGCCCGCCGGGCCGCCGAGCTGGCCGCCGCGGCCGAATAAGGAGAGCATCAGATGTCGATCTGGTTGGATCAGAATTCGGTCGTCCTCGTCCAGGGCATGACCGGCTCGGAGGGCCGCAAGCACACCCAGCGCATGATCGGGGCCGGCACCCGCATCGTCGCCGGCGTCACGCCCGGCAAGGGCGGCCAGTCGGTCACCTTCGAGGAGGAGCCCGTCCCCGTCTACGACAGCGTCGCGGAGGCGAAGGAGGCTACCGGCGCGAACACCTCGGTGGTCTTCGTGCCCGCCCCGTACACCCGCCAGGCCGTGATCGACGCCGTGGACGCGGGTCTCGGCCTCACCGTGGTGATCACCGAGGGCGTCCCGGTGAAGGACACCGCCGAGTTCGTCGACTACGCGCGCCAGTCCGGCACCACCCGGCTGATCGGCCCGAACTGCCCCGGCCTGATCTCGCCGGGGAAGTCGAACGTCGGGATCATCCCGCCCACCATCTCGGGTCCGGGGCGGATCGGCCTGGTCTCGAAGTCGGGCACGCTCACCTACCAGATGATGTTCGAGCTGCGCGACATCGGCTTCTCGACCGCGGTCGGGATCGGGGGCGACCCGGTGAACGGGAGCACCCACATCGACGCCCTCGAGGCGTTCGAGGCCGACCCCGACACCGATGCGATCGTGATGATCGGCGAGATCGGCGGGGACGCGGAGGAGCGTGCCGCCGCCTACATCGCCGAGCACGTGACCAAGCCCGTCGTCGGCTACGTGGCCGGGTTCACCGCGCCGGTCGGCAAGACCATGGGCCACGCCGGTGCGATCGTGACCGGCTCGGTCGGCACCGCCAAGGCGAAGAAGGCCGCGCTCGAGGCGGCCGGGGTCAGGGTGGGCCGCACGCCCAGCGAGACCGCGTCCCTGATGCGCGAGGTTATCGCTTCGCTCGGCTGAGTTCGTGCGGCACGCCGGACGCGTGACGCGATTCGGCCGCTCATGGCCCACGGCGTGACGAGAGTGCCGGGTGGGACAGGATCGGCGGCCGGATCGCGACAGGCTCCCCGGACGTCGGGGGTCAGCCCTGGGTGACCCGCTGGCCGGCGCGCACGGCCACGGCCTTCCACTGGCTGTCGGTGAAGTCGAAGTCGCTCGTGGGATTGGCGAGCAGGTAGACGACCTTGTCGTCGACGGTGAGCACGCCGACCCGGTAGTGGACGGTGCCGGACTGGGTCTTCTGGGTGACCTGGTAGGTGTCGCCGCTGAACTTCAGGTCGGCCTCGCCGGTCCCGTTCGCCGCGGGCCCGTCCTTGACGGTGGCGGTGGGTGCCCGGTCCGGGCACTTGGCGATGTTGCTCGACAGCTTCTTGCCGAGCTTGGTGGCGTCCTTGGCGCTGGCGAAGGTGTAGGTCACCATGTCGATCCCGAAGCCGCTCGGCGCGGCGACGTCGTCGGCCAGCAGCAGCGTGCGCTGGGCCGCAGAGGTCGTGCCGGCCACCGACTTCAGGTCCATCGCCTCGCACTGGGTGCCGACCACGTCGAGCGTGGTGTGCGGATCCACGGCACCCCAGCGGCCCTCACCCGGGGTGACGCGGGGCACGTCCCCCTCGACCAGCCAGCCCGCGGGGTCGCCGGCCGGGGGCGGCACGGTCGCCACCTCGATGCTGCTCGGGCAGGTGCCCTGGTCGCCGCCGCACTGGCGGCTGAGCGCCTGGCCCACGACGTTGGCGAGGTCGAGTGCGTTCACCGCGCTCTTAGTCGTGGTGACGTCGACCAGGCTCACCGTGCGTCCGGTGCGGCTGATCAGGAGGGTGTGGAAGGTGTCGGCGGCCTCGCCCTCGACCACGAGGCGCTCCGAGATCGCCGCGTCGGCCAGCCCGGAGACGGAGTTGGCGCCGGTGATCCAGGCGACGGCGTCGGAGCAGGTGCCCGCCTGGACGGTCCGCGCGCTGTACGCCTCGGTGGCGGTGGCGTCGTCGGGGTAGGTGTCGATCGCCTGCACGAACGCGGCCGACTCGTCGTCGCTCGCGGTCGTCTTGCGGGACACCGAGCGCTGCGCGTCCGGCACGCCGTCGCCGCCGGCCGGCAGGCAGAGCGGGCGGTCCGGGTCCGAGGTCGCGGTCGACTCGGTCCAGGTGAGGCCGCCGAGCGTGCCGAGGTCGGTGGCGGTGACCAGCGGGTCGAGCGCGGACGCGGTGTCGGGATTGGTCGGCCCGCCGCTGGGCGCGCCGGAGCGAAGCGTGAGCAACCAGATCCCGGCCGCGACGAGCAGGGCGACCACCAGGACGGCGGCGATCACGATCAGGGCCCGGCGAGAGCTGTGCCTCTCCTTCTTGACCCCCGGTTGCGGCTCCGGTGCGGCCTCGGCGACCACGGGCTCCGGCTCGACCGGCGTGGGCGGGCTCGGCGGCTGCTCGGCGACGGGCTCGGCGGCCTTCGGTTTGCGTCCGAACAGGCCCCGCTTCTTCGCCGGGACGGCGGGTGCTTCCGCGGCCTCTGCTGCCTCGGGGGCTGCTGCTGCCGGAGGGGTGGTGGCACCGGCCAGCGAGGCTGCGGCGGCGGCCGCGAAGACGGCGCTGGCGGGGCCCGCGGCCCGGGCCGACGGGGAATCCGTGGCCGTCGCGTCGAGCGGCGCGGCCGCGGGGCTCGGCGCGTACGGGGACGGCGTGAACGTCGTCGCGCCGGGAATGGTCACGGACGGCGGACTCGTCGGCCGGGGGGTCGGCTCCAGCAGCGGCTCGGCCGACGGCGGCGACGCGGGGCTGACCGCGGAGCGGCGCGGCGATGCCGAGGCGCCCTCGAAGGGGTCCTCGTTCGCGGAGAACCGGCGTCCCGAGGCGGGCGGCAGGGCTGCCTCCGGCTCGGGCAGGACGGGGGCGGGCGGCGGCACCGGCGTGCTCGCCTCCGCCGGGGGCGCGGCTGCCGCGCTGGCGGGGGAGGTGGGGCTGGCCGCGAGCCGGCGCAGACGTCCCGTGCTGGTCAGCGGCGACGGGTCGTCCGGGAAGGCACGGCCGACCTCGCCGGCCGGCGCGTCCTCCGGCTGGTCAGGGAGCGGGCCGAGTGCCCTGCGGGGGGTGGGCGAACCCTCTTCTGCCACTGCGTTCCCTTGCCGATCGATGCCTTCTGACCGAGCCAGTGTAGCGACGGCGGGCGTGTCCCTACGAGGAGGCGCGACCGCCTGCGTCAGCATGGATCCACCATGCCCCTGCCCAGATTCCGGGATCCCGATCGGCTCAAGCTCACCGTTTCGACGGCCCGCACCGTCCGGTTGCCCCGCACGCCGGACGGCCCGCCCCTGCTCCCGTGGCCGGTCGCGGCGCTGGGCGGCGGGGTCGCCGCGGGGCTCGCCGGAGCCCTGCTCGTCTCCGGCGTGATGCTGGTCGCGTGGCTGAGCGCGATCGCGATCCCGCTGCCCACCGTGCTCGCGTTCGCCGGCGAGGTCTGGCTGCTCGCCCACGGCGGTGTGCTGGTGATCGGGCAGGACGTCGTCACGCTGGTGCCGCTGGGACTCACCCTCGGCTCGGCCGCGCTGTGCTCCTCGGCGGGGCGTTTCGCCTACCGGCAGGGACGCCAGGCCCGCCCGGGCGATCTCGGGGCCACCGACCGGCGCCGGCTCCTGCTCGGCTCGGTCGGGCAGGTCGCGGCCGGCTACACCGCCTTCGCCGTCGTGCTCGCCTGGGCCGTCGACGGTCCCGGAGCCGTCTGGCGTCCCGCCCTCGGCGCCCTGCTGGTCAGCGCGGCGGGCAGCGCCGTCGGTGCCGCGCGCGCCGCCGGCCACCGGCTCGGCTCGATCGGCCCGGACTGGTGGCGGCGTGGCGTCCGGGG
>JBDHZJ010000064.1:0-8817 GCA_039811825.1 Propionicimonas sp. | reverse complement strand
CCGTAGGCCCGCATCCCGGAGCCGCTTCGCGAACGCGTTCGCGGCGGTGAGCGCCGGCTCCGGGTCGGACTGCCAGGCGTTGAACCGGCCCTCGTCCACCAGCAGCGGGCTGACCCGGGCGAGGTAGCTGCGCCACTTCCGGTCCCAGCGCGGGCTGTAGTCGGGCCCGTGGAACAGGGCGGCGTCGTAGTCGAGCCGCACCTTCTTCACCCCGGCCGCGGCCAGCGCGTCGGCGGTCGCCGCGGCCAGCGTCTCCAGCGAGGCCGCCTTCGCTGCGGACTTCGACGCCTTGTCGGTGAGCAGGGGGTCGCCGCCGCCGACCAGCACCAGCCGGCCCCGCTCAGGGCTGACCACCTTCGTGGTGAACGTGTGGTCGGCGCCGAGGAGGTCCAGTGCGGTGATGCCGGTGAGCAGCTTCATCGTGGACGCCGGCGCGAGCGGGGTGTCCGCGTCCCGTCCGGTCACCGTCTCGCCGGTGTCGGTCAGGACCACCACCCCGCTGCGCGCGATGCCGTCGCGGTTCACCTTCGCGAGCCGGGCGCTCACCGCGTCCGCGTCGATGCCAGGCGTGGGTGTGGGGGTGGCCGCCGGGGTGGCCGGGGTCGAGGCCGCGGGAGCCGCGCTGACCGCCGTGGAAGGGGTGGCCGGCGGCTCGGCGGTCGCCGTCGTGCAACCCGCGAGCATCCCGAGCGCCAACGCGCCGGTGAGCAGTCGCGCCGGCCCACGACCGTATGACCGCCACCTTGATCGGTCGGCGGCTCGCGATAGGCTCGGCTCACACATCGGGAACCCATCATGACAGAGAGGCTCAGATGACTCCGACGGACCGGCCCACGTTCGCGCGCCCCAAGATCCAGCCGAGCCTGCACTTCGATGTCACCATCGAGATCCCCAAGGGCACCAAGAACAAGTACGAGATGGATCACCACACCGGTCGCATCCGGCTGGACCGGACGCTGTTCACGTCCACCCAGTACCCGAACGACTACGGCTTCATCGAGGGCACCCTCGGCCAGGACGGCGACCCGCTGGACGCGATGGTGCTCGTGCCGGAGGCGACGTTCCCGGGCGCACTGATCGAGTGCCGCGCGATCGGCATGTTCCGGATGCACGACGAGATGGGCGGTGACGACAAGGTGCTCTGCATCCCGGTCGCCGACCAGCGGCAGCTGAACATCAAGGAACTCACCGACCTGTCGAACCTCGCCCTGCTCGAGATCGAGCACTTCTTCAGCGTCTACAAGGACCTCGAGCCCGGCAAGTCGGTCGAGGGCGCGGTCTGGGTCGGGCACGCCGAGGCCGAGATGGAGATCAGGAACAGCTGGGAGCGCGCCCGCGGCACCTCCTACGAGAACGAGTTCACGCGGGAGTGAGGCCGGGCGCGGGACTGGCTCGGAGGACCTAGATGGCGACCCGCGGCGAACCCAAGGCACATCGGCTCTACCTCCTGCGCCATGCCGAGGCCGCGCACACCGGCGCCGACTGGCGCGACATCTCCCGGGAACTGACCCCGAAGGGACGCGGCCAGGCACGTGCGGTCGGCGAGATCCTCTCCCACCAGCGCATCGAACTGGTGCTCTGCTCGTCGGCGACGCGGGCCAGGCAGACCGCGGAGCTGCTCAACCTGCGGGCACCGATCCGCTATCTCGACCGGCTCTACAACGCGGGTACGCGCCAGCTGCTCGCAGAGCTCTCCGGCATCGAGGACCGGATCCACACCCTCCTCGTGGTGGGGCACGCGCCGGGCATCCCCGCGCTGGCGGAGAACATCGCCGACCGCCAGCACTCCAGCGCGGAAGCGCTGTCGCTGATCCGGTACAACTTCCCGCCGGCGACGCTGGTGGGCCTGGAGTTCTTCGACGGCTGGTCGGCCCTCGCCGAGGCCCGGCTGTTCACCGCCCGGCACGGCTGAGGCCACCGGCGTAGGTTGGGGGCGTGCGAATTGCCGAGTACCCCCGTCCGCGGCACGTGCTGGCGCACTTCAGCGACACCCACCTGCGCCACCCCGACGACCCGCTGGTGCGCGGTGTGGTGGACGCCCGGCCGAACCTGGTCGCTGCGCTCGAGGCCGCGTCCGCGCACACCCCCGAGGCGTTCGTGTTCACCGGCGACCTGTCCGACGACGGGACGCCCGAGTCGTACGCTGAACTACGCCGGATCGTCGAGCCGGTCGCGGCACGGCTCGGCGCCACGGTGATCTGGGGGAACGGCAACCACGACGAGCGTGCAGCCTTCGATGCCGCGCTGCTCGGCGGGCCGGGGCGCACCGACCCGCTCAACCAGGTGCACCGGCTGGGCGGCCTGCGCATGCTCTGCCTGGACAGCACGGTGCCGGGGCTCGAGAGCGGCGAGGTCTCCCCCGGTTCGCTGGCCTGGCTGGCCGGCCAGCTGGCCGAGCCCGCGCCGGAGGGGACGATCCTCGCGATGCACCACGCCCCGCTGCCGGTCGTGCAGGACCTCGCCGCGAGCTGGGAGCTCGTCGGACAGCCCGAACTCGCCGGAGTGCTCGCCGGCTCGGACGTCCGGGCGATCCTGGCCGGGCACTTCCACCAGTCGGGCTTCGGCACGTTCGCCGGCATCGGCGTCCACGCCGCGACGTCGCTGTGCTACACCCAGGACCTCGCCACCGGCCGGGGCATGCGCGGCCGGGACGGCGCCCAGGCCTGGCAGCTGGTCAGCGTGCACGCGGCCACCGTCACCTCGACCGTGGCGCCGGTCGGCGCGTTCCCGGACGTGACCGGCACCCACTCCCCCGCCGAGTCGGACGCCGAGCTCGCCGCCCGCGGCGTCCGCATCCCCGGAACCTGAGCGGACCAGGTGGCGAGCGGATCGCAGAAGCGCCTGCGGGCGCCCGACGCCGGGGCTAGCGTGAGGAGCGGGAGCGCGTCCCGATCTTGCGGACCGGCCGCGCGCTATATACCCCCTAGGGTATGCTTGTGGCTCGGCGATGCTGCCGACAGAAGGAGAAACGCATGGCAGAGGTGCTCATCCTGGGAGCAGGCGTGTCCGGCCACACGGCCGCGCTGCACCTGAGGCGGCTGCTGGGAGGCCAGCACAAGGTGACCGTCGTGTCGCCCAACTCGCAGTGGAACTGGATCCCCTCGAACATCTGGGTGGGCGTCGGAGAGATGGCCAAGAAGGACGTGGTCTTCCCGCTCGCCCCGGTGTACGCGCGCAAGAACATCGGCTTCCACCAGGCGAAGGCGGTCGCGATCCGGCCGAAGGGCGACGCCCACGACTCCCGCGGCGCGGTGGACATCGAGTACACCCTGCCCGAGAAGGCCGGCACCACCGAACGCCTCCGCTATGACTACCTGATCAACGCCACCGGCCCGAAGCTGAAGTTCGAGGCCACCGAGGGCATGGGCCCGGGTGGCCACACCCAGTCGGTGTGCACGGCCGACCACGCGGTCGAGGCCAACCTGAAGCTCCGCGAGGTGATCGAGGTCCTGAAGACCGGCAAGCCGCAGACCCTGGTCGTGGGCACGGGCCACGGCACCTGCACCTGCGAGGGAGCCGCGTTCGAGTACGTGTTCAACGTCGACCACGAGCTGCGCGAGGCCGGCGTCCGCGACCTGGCCCGGGTGGTCTACCTCACCAACGAGGCGGCGCTGGGCGACTTCGGCGTGGACGGCATGGTCTTCGACCAGCAGGGTTTCCAGACCACCAGCGAACTGTGGACGGGATCGCTGTTCCGCGAGCGCGGCGTCGAGGCGATCGTCGGCACCCACGTGCAACGGGTCGAGGAGCGGACGATCCACTACGAGACCCTGGACGGCACCACCCACACCCTCGAGTTCGACTTCGCCATGCTGATCCCGCCGTTCGGCGGCGTGCCGCTGAAGGCGTACGACGCGGACGACAAAGACATCACGGCCGAGATGTTCGCCCCGTCCGGCTTCATGAAGGTGGACGCGGACTACACGCCCAAGCCCTACGAGGAGTGGCGTGCCGAGGACTGGCCCACCACCTACGCCGCGCCGGGCTACGACAACATCTGGGCGGTCGGCATCGCCTTCGCGCCGCCGCACCAGATCTCGAAGCCGCGCAAGTCCCCGAACGGCACCGTGATCGCCCCGTCGCCGCCGCGCACCGGCATGCCGTCGGGCGTGATGGGCAAGACGGTCGCCCTGACCATCGCCGACCGGGTCAGGCACGGCGCGAGCGCGGCCCCGCACACCGCGTCCATGGCCCGGATGGGGGCGGCCTGCGTCGCGTCCGCCGGTACCGGCCTGACCAAGGGCTCGGCGGCTGCGATGACGATGCTCCCGGTGGTGCCGGACTACCAGCGGTTCACCACCGGACGCGACGAGCGGGAGACCCGCGGCGAGCTCGGCCTGCACGGCCACTGGGTGAAGCTGATGCTCCACTACCTGTTCCTGTACAAGGCCAAGGCCTACCTTGGCTGGCAATTCATCCCGGAGTGACCATGACGCAACTTTCCACGCCCCAACCGGCCCCCGGCGGCGAGCCCGTGCTCGACCTGTCCAAGGCCCCGCTGCCCACCGCGAAGACGCTGGGCGCCCGCCGCAACGTCTGGCTCCAGTTCTGGCGCTTCGTCGCCTTCGACCTGCGGATCATGCGGATGGTGATCAAGGGTCACCACTGAGCCCTGCCCACCGCAGCTTCGCTACACGTAAGTGGGGGCGCTACCCGAGTACGGGTAGCGCCCCCAACTACGGGTAGCGAAGCCGGCCTCAGGCCAGCGACAGGAAGAGCTTTTCCAGGGACGCCGTATCGACGCCGCCCTGGCCGGCCGGGTCCTCGGTGATGCACTGCTTGAGGCCGGCCGCGATCACGGCGAAGCCGGCCCGGTCGAGCGCCTTCGAGACGGCGGCGAGCTGCGTGACGATGTCCTTGCAGTCCCGGCCCTCCTCGATCATGCGGATGATCCCGCCGATCTGGCCCTGGGCGCGCTTGAGCCGCTTGAGCACTGCTCCGAGGTCATCAGTGTCGAGTTGCATGGTGGCGGCTCCCTCAGCGTTCCGGATGAGGGAGATCATACCTGCCGGAGTATGCGGAGAGGGGCTCATGACGCGGTCTCGGCCGCCTCCTGCTCGGCCAGCTCGGCCCGGACGGCATCCATGTCGGCAGCACGGACGGCGGCGATCAGCTCCTCGAGGGGCTGCGCCGGCATCGCTCCGGGCTGCGCGTAGACCAGGATGCCCTCACGGAAGACCATCAGGGTGGGGATCGACATGATCCGTGCGGCGGACGCGAGCTCGCGCTCGGCCTCGGTGTCCACCTTCCCGAAGACGATGTCGGTATGCGTCTCCGACGCCGCCTCGTAGACCGGGGCGAACATGCGGCAGGGCCCGCACCACGCGGCCCAGAAGTCGACGAGGACGATGTCGTTGTCGGTCACGGTCTGCTCGAACGTGGCGGCAGTCAGGTTCTGCGTGGCCATTCGGAACTCCTTCTCCAGATACCCCCTAGGGTATCACGCACCGCTCGGAACTGTCTCCCCGGAGGCCGCCAGCTCCACCCAGAACGTCGAGCCCACACCCGGGACGGAGTCGACGCCGTACCGGCCCCCGTGGGCCGAGACGATCGCGGCGACGACCGCCAGGCCGAGGCCCGATCCCCTCGGCGCGGGCGGGGCGGTTCCGTCCGCGGCGGGCGCCGCCGCCCGGCCCCGGTAGAACCGGTCGAACACGCGCGGCAGTTCGTCGGCGGGAATCCCGCGACCGCGGTCGCTCACCCGGGCCCGCACGGTCGCGCCGTGGCGCTCGGCAGCGAGGACGATCGGCGAGCCGGCCGGGGAGTACTTCACGGCGTTGGCGACCAGGGCGGTCAGGGCCTGCCGGACCCGGTCCGGGTCGGCCAGCACCGTGGTCCCGCCGGCCCGCTCCACCACCACCTCACGGTCGGGGTCGCGGACGCGCAGGTCGGCGGCCAGCTCGTCGACCACGGCACCGAGGTCGAGCGGACGCAACTCGAGCGCGGCACCGTCGCTGAGCACGGTCAGGTCGAGCAGGTCGTCGACGATCCGGCCCATCCGGGTGGCCTCGGCGTTGATCCGGCCCATCGCGTCGGCCACCTGCCCCTCGGAGGAGAGCCCGCCGGCGGCGTACAGCGAGGAGTAGCCGCGCAGGGTGGTCAGCGGCGTGCGCAGCTCGTGGCTGGCATCGGCCACGAAGCGGCGCAGCTCCTCCTGGCCGGCGGCCGTGGTCGCCACCATGGCGTTGAAGGCCTGGCCCAGCCGGCCCGCCTCGGTCCGCGGATCGGCGACCTCGACCTGCACCGGGGCGCGGCCGCCCGACGCGGTGACGTGCTCGGCGGCGGCGGTCAGCCGGGCGATCGGACGCAGCCCGAGCCGGTCCACCCAGTACGCGACCAGGCCGGTGGCCGCGGCGACCCCGAGCCAGGCCAGGCCGAGGGCGAGCAGCAGCCGCCGGAACGCCGCCTCCACGCCGGTCATGGACAGCGCGACCACGGCGTAGCGTCCCCCCGCGAGCGGCACCTCGACCAGCCGGACCCGCCCCCCGCCGCCCGCGACCGCCCGGGTCACCGGCCCGGCGTCGCGCTCGTTGCCGAGCAGCACCGGAACCAGCCCGGGGGTGGAGTCCGGCGTGAGCACGGTGACCAGCGCGCCGTTCGCGCGCAGCACGCCGACGTAGGTGTCGGTGAGCAGGCCGGCGGCCGCCGCGCTGCCCTCGTCGGCCCGGTTGGCGACGGCGAGCAGCGCGCGCCCGTTCGCGGTCAGGCCGGCGATCCGTTCGTCCAGCTGGCCGACCAGGTAGGCGCGCTGGGAGAGCGCGACCCCGGCGAACGCCAGCCCGGTGACCACCAGCAGGGTAGTGATCGCCGCGGCCAGGCGGCGGCGCAGGCTCATCCCGGCTCCCGGACGGAGTAGCCGACGCCGCGGACGGTGTGGATCAGCCGCGGCTCGCCCGCGTCCACCTTCTTGCGCAGGCTGGAGATGAACGACTCGATGATCGCCGACTCGCCGCCGAAGTCGTACTGCCAGACCTCGTCGAGGATCCGGTCGCGGGTGACGACGCGGCCGGCGCTGGCGATCAGGCAGGCGAGCAGCTTGAACTCGGTGGCCGAAAGGGTGACCTCGGCCCCGCCCCGCCAGACCCGGTGGGCGTCGGCGTCGAGGACCAGGTCGGCGACCTGCCAGCGGTGCACGGGATCGGGGGTCTCGCCGCGGCGCCGCAACGCCACCTGGACGCGGGCGACCAGCTCCTCGAGGGCGAACGGCTTCACCACGTAGTCGTCGCCGCCCGCGGTGAGGCCGCGGACCCGGTCGCCGGTGGTGCCGCGGGCGGTCAGGAAGATCACCGCCGCGCTGCTGCCGGCGGCCCGCAGGCGGCGCAGCACCTCGTAGCCATCGTGGTCGGGCAGCTGGATGTCAAGCACGACCACCTGGGGGTCGAGGGACGCGGCCGCGGCGAGCGCCTCGGCGCCTGTCCCCGCCGTCTCCACCCGGTAGCCCTGCAGGCGCAGCGCCGAGCCGACGAGGAACGAGATGTTCTCCTCGTCGTCGACCACGAGCACGCGTGGGGTTTCGTCCACGCGTGCAGGATGCCAGTTGTCCGGTTCCCGCAGCGAGGCGCCGACCCGGCTTCCAGCAGATCTCCAGCTTTCGTTGACGCCGCCTCCAGCCGCGCGGGCGAGCATCGAGGGCAGGAACAACCAGGAGGAAGCCATGAAGCTGACCACACCCATCGTCGCGGGCACCGCGGCACTCGCACTCGCCGGTGGCCTGTTCGCCGCCCAGGCGTCCGCCGACCCGACCACTGCCCCGACCCCCACGGCCACGACCAGCGCGGACGCGAACCGCGGCGCGGGCGTGGCCTGGTTCTACCGGGCGCTCACCGACGTGCAGCGACAGTGCCTGGCCGACGCCGGCCTGCAGCGTCCGGAGGGCCGGCTCACCGGAACGCAGGTGCTCCAGTTGCAGCAGCAGGTGCAGGCCGCGCTCGCGTCCTGCGACATCGAGGTGCCCGACCGGGCCGCCGACCGGGACCGGCTCGGGTTCCGCTGGGCCGCGCTGGACAGTGACCAGCAGCACTGCCTGGCGAACGCGGAACTCACCCGTCCGCTGGGCCGGCTGACCGACGCCCAGCGCGCGGCCGTGCGGCAGTCGGTGGTCGACACCGTGAAGGGGTGCGTGGGCTGAGCGCACCGGGCGCACCGGTCCGGACGGCCCACCCCTGAACCGTCCGGACCGTGGCCGACCGGCCAGGTCAGGGACGCCGGTCTCCTTGGTCGGCCCGGACGCGCACCGGAGCGAGCGCAGCACTCCCGCCTGCCCGTCGCGGCCCACCCCAGCGGGCGACGGCGAACGCGACGACGCCCACGGCCGCCAGGAACAACCATTCCCACGTCACCGGTCCCGTCATCGCACCGCTCCGTCTCCGGCCCGCGTCCCGGGCCATGTGATGAGCCTCCCGCGGCACCCTGTGGCAGACCTGTGATCCAGCACTGAGTTCCGGGCCGAGCCGCTCAGGCCACAGAGGTCACCGGGAGCTACGGTGGAACCATGCTGGAACTGATCAACGGATTCCCGGACGACGTCGTCGCGATCACCGCGATCGGCGAGGTCACCGACGAGGACTACGAGGCGGTGCTCGATCCCGCGATCGACGCCGCTCGCGCCACGCACGACAAGATCCGGTTGCTATACCTGCTCGGCGAGGAGTTCACCGGGTACGACGCCGAGGCGATGTGGGAGGACACCAAGCTCGGGCTGCGGACGTTCACCAGTTACGACCGGATCGCCGTGATCACCGACGCCACCTGGATGCGGCGCGCCGTGGCGGCCTTCGGCTGGATGATTCCGGGCGAGGTGCGCGTCTTCCACGTCAG
>JBDHZJ010000063.1:0-8841 GCA_039811825.1 Propionicimonas sp. | reverse complement strand
TCCGGCTCGCCCGCCAGTGGCTGGCCAGCGCCTGAGTTCCACCGCCGAGTGCCTCCATTCCGGTCGAACGCCGCCGCTCGAGCGGAGGCACTCGACCGAAACAGGGGCGCTCAGCGAAGGCGGCGTCAGGACGCGGATTGCCAGAGCACCGCGACGAGCACGTTGACCAGGGTCAGGGCGAAGGCGGCGTTGACCAGCGCGGGCTGGTCGACGCCCTTCTTCGCGCGGGCCCGGGCGATCTCCGCGCAGGCGGCGACGGCGAGAGCGACGAGCAGCTTCACGCCGATCTTGATGTTGTTGACGTCCTCCTGGTTCAGCTCGTTGAGCGCGACGAGGACGAGGCCGATCACCACCTGGGCGCGGGCACCCCACACCAGCGGGACGAGCCCGCGCGGGGCGCCGAGCCGCATGGCGAGCCAGCCGCCCACGATCGCGGCCATACCGAGCAGGTGCAGGACGACGAAGACGCCGATGAGGAACTCCATGCCCGCACCTTAGCCAAGGCCGCCGAACGGATCGCGAGCGACGGGCCTACCGGCGGGTGAGCAGCACGATGAGCGAGCCCACGGCGATCACTCCGCCGACCACGGCTGCGCCGATGTACGCCGTCTGGTTGCCGCCGGCGGAGTTGCCCGCCAGGATCCCGAACAGCACGGCGATCACCGCGCCGACGACGATCGCGCCGGTCCAGTAGTTCTTCTGTGCCTGACTCAGAGACATCGTCCGACTCCTTCCGATTGCTCCCGGGGCTCTCCACGCTACGGCGCGGGAACACGGGGGAACAGAGCGCACAACTGGCACCCCGCAATCGGCCCGCGGGGCGTATCAGGAGGAGTCCTCGCCGCTCAGATACCGGTCACCTTGTCGGTGGCAGGGCTGGTCCGGCTGACGGTCGCGTAGCCGTCGAGGGTGCCCGTGACCCGGACCGTCAGGCGCTTCCCCGCGTCCGCCGCGGACGGGGTGTAGTCGGTCTCGCCGGACGATGCGGCGACCAGCCTGCCGTTGGCGAACCACTCGTAGGCGAAGCTGGTGCCGTCCGTCCACAGGCCGGCGTCGGCGGTGAGCGTCTCACCGACCGTGGCGAGCCCCGTCGCGGTGGGTGTGCCCGCGAGGGCAACCCGTCCGCCGCCCTCGCTGTCGCTGACCACCGTCTGGTAGCCCTTGCGGGTACCGGTCAGGCGCAGGGTCACCTCGGTGCCCACGTCGTCGCCGGTCAGCCAGTAGGTCGACCGGGTCGCGCCCTCGATGGGCTCCCCGTCACGCAGCCACTGGTAGCCGAACCTGACCTTGCGGGTCCAGCTGCCCCGGCGCACCGAGAGCTTCTCACCGGCTGCCTGGGTGCCGGTCACGACGGGCCGGCTCGCCCGCATCACCTTGCCGGTGTAGCCGCTCTTCCTGGACACGGTCGGGTGGTCGTCGAGCGAACCCGTGACCCGCACCCGGATGCGCGTGCCCGCCTTGCTGGAGGGCACGACGTACTCCGCGCCGGTGGCGCCCTTGATGGTGCGCCGGTTGGCGTACCACCGGTAGGTGAAGGTGGTGCCCCCGGTCCACTCGCCCGGAACCGCGGTGAGGGTCGCGCCGGTCGTCGCGGTGCCGCTGATCGTGGGGGTCGCCGCGAGCGCGACCCGCTTCGTCGGCTTGGAGATGCTGGCCTGGGAGGAGCGGTCACTCGCCCGGGAACTGGTCACGAGCACGCTCAGCTCCGCGCCCGCGTCGTCGCCGACCACGCGATAGGTGCGCCCGATCGCCTGGGGGATCGCGAGGCCGTCACGGAACCACTGGTAGGTGAGCCCGAAGGACTTGAACCGTCCGGAGCCGGCCCTCGCCTTGAGCAGGCCGTCGACGACCGGCGTGCCGGACACGGAGGGATGGACGGTGGCCAGCACCCGGCCCCGCCAGTCCGCCCAGGCCAGTCCGACGCTGGCGTTGCCGCGGGCCTCGATCGTGGCGCAGCACTGGTCGAGCTGGAGCGCGTAGCTGCCCGGGAACAGGTCCGTGATCTCGAACTTGCCGTCGGCCTCGACCAGCGAGGAGGTGGCCCACTGCCAGCCGCCGTGCCGGAGGTACGCCGACACCCGCAGGCCCTCCGGCATCGCCTGCCCGGCGAAGGTCACGTACCCGGTGATCCGGCCGATCTCCTCGAGCTGGGCGTTGCGGCCGGTGACGGTCTTGCCGGGCCACACCCGGATCGGGTCCGTCGCCCTGACCAGCGCGTCCTCGTCCCACAGGAACGGCTCGTTGCTCCAGCACTCGGTGGCCAGCCCGCTGTCGGTCGGCCCCTGGAAGCACAGGGTGTAGGAGCCGGCGGCGATGTCGGCGAGCGCGTAGTTGCCGTCCGCGTCCGTGCCGATGAACTGGATCCACCGCTTGCTCGAACGGGAGAACGCGCCGATCCAGGCGTCCGCGAGCGGCTTGCCCGTCGGCCCGGTCACGCGGCCCGTGATGGTTCCGGTCTCAGGCGGGGAATCGGTCGAGGTCGCCGAGAGGCCGGGCCGAACGACCCGGCTCGGCTGCGCCGGCAGTGCCGCGGCGAGCGCGGCGAAATCGGGCGCCGTCCCGGACGACGCGGACGCCGGTGCGCCGAGGCTGCTCAGCGTGCCGGCGCCGAAGGTGTCGTCGCCGGCAGCGCGGGCGGTGCCCGGCGAGAAGCCGATCAGGCCCGCAGTCAGCACCGCCGCCAGCAGTGCGTGTGCGAGCACACGTCGAATCGTCGTTCGTTCCTGATCCATCCTGGGCCCCTCCCATGGATCTCGGTGACAAAGCTCCAAGGACCGTAGTGGCAGGACCCTGCCCGGCATCAGACCCCGTACGGGCGACGCCCGGACGGGTGACAGGTGCCGCGCGACGTCAGGCGAGCAGGCGGGCGGAGAGCACTCCCTCGATCGAGCCGATCTCTGCCATCACGGCGTCGGAGACCGAGCCGTCCACGTCGACCAAGGTGTAGGCGAGCTCGCCGCGGGACTTGTTCAGCAGGTCGGCGATGTTCAGGCCCGCCTCGGCGAGCAGGGTGGAGATCTGGCCCACCATGTTCGGCACGTTGCTGTTGGCGATCGCGATCCGGCTGGTGCCCTCGGCGCGGGCCAGCGAGGCGTTGGGGAAGTTCACCGAGTTCAGGATCGTGCCGTCGTTGAGGAAGTCCCGCAACTGGTCGGCCGCCATCCGCGCGCAGTTCTCCTCCGCCTCGTTCGTGGAGGCGCCCAGGTGCGGCAGGGTGACCACCTTGTCGCGCTTGTTCAGGGCGGGGGAGGGGAAGTCGCAGATGTAGGCGCGCAGCTGGCCACTCTCCAGCGCGTTCACCACCGCGTCCTCCTCGACGATCGGCCCGCGGGCGAAGTTGATCAGCACCGCCGACCTGCGCATCGTCTGCAGCTCGTCCGCCCCGATGAAGCCGCGGGTGCCGTCGACCAGCGGGACGTGCAGCGTGATGATGTCGGCCCGCTTGAGCAGCTGGTCGAGGTTGGTCACGTGCTCGACGAAGGAGCTCAGCTTCCAGGCGTGCTCGACCGTGATGCCCGGGTCGTAGCCGAGCACCCGCATGCCCAGGGCGGTGGCCGCGTTCGCCACCTCGACGCCGATCGCGCCGAGGCCGATCACGCCCAGCGTGCGCCCGGGCAGTTCGAAGCCGACGTAGTTCTTCTTGCCGGACTCGACCGCCTTGTTCATGGAGTCGGCGTCGCCGTCCAGCCGGTGCGCGAACGATGCGGCCGGGACGATGTTGCGGGCGGCGAGGAACAGGGCGGCGACCACGAGCTCCTTCACGGCGTTCGCGTTGGCGCCCGGGGTGTTGAAGACCGGGATGCCACGCGCCGAGTAGTCGGGGATCGGGATGTTGTTGGTACCGGCGCCCGCGCGGGCCACCGCGAGGACGGACGCCGGGATGCCGACGCCGTGCAGGTTGGCCGACCGGAGCATGATCGCGTCCGGGTTCTCGATGTCCGAGGACACCTCGAACTCCTCCTTCGGCAGCCGGGAGAGCCCGGTGTGGCTGATCGCGTTGAGGGTCTTGATCGTGAAGGTCATCTGGTTGCTCACCCGTTGCGTCGTTCGAAGTCGGTCATGAAGTCGATCAGGGCCTGCACGCCCTCGGGCGGCATGGCGTTGTAGATGCTGGCCCGCATGCCACCCACGGAGCGGTGTCCGGCCAGGCTGGTCAGGCCCGCGGCGGTGGCCTCGGCGACGAAGGTCTTGTCGAGGTCGGGGTTGGCCTGCAGGAACGGCACGTTCATCCACGAGCGCGAGTCGGGCGCGACCGGGTTGGAGTAGTAGTCGCTGGCGTCGATGAAGCCGTACAGGGCGTCGGCCTTGGCGCGGTTGCGTTCGGCCATGCCGGCCAGCCCGCCGGACTCCTGCACCCAGGCCAGGATCTTGCCGAGCAGGTAGATCCCGAACGTGGGCGGGGTGTTCAGCATCGAGTCGGCGGCAGCCATCGCCGCGTAGTCCCAGATCGCCGGCGTGGTCGGGCGCGCCCGGCCGAGCAGGTCGTCGCGGACGATCACCACGCACAGGCCCGACGGGCCCATGTTCTTCTGGGCGCCGGCGTAGATCAGGCCGTAGGCCGACACGTCGATCGGCCGGGACAGGATGGTCGAACTCAGGTCCGCGACCAGCGGCACGTCCCCGGCGTCGGGGACATAGCCGAACTCCACGCCGCCGATGGTCTCGTTCGGCGTGTAGTGCAGGTAGGCGGCGGACGGATCGACGGTGTAGCTGCCGGCGGCAGGCGTGGTGGTGTAGTTGGAGGCGGCCTCGTCGGCGAGCACGTCGACCGCGAGCCCCTGCTTCTTCGCGGCCTTGATCGCCTTGGCGGACCATTGCCCCGTGTGCAGGAACGCCACCGGGTCGCCCACCGCGGTCAGGTTCATCGGAATCGCGTCGAACTGGCCGGACGCCCCGCCCTGCAGGAACAGGACGCGGTAGTTCTCCGGCACCCCCATCAGCTCCCGCAACAGCGCCTCGGTCTGCGCTGCGCACTCGACGAAGGCCTTGCCGCGGTGGGAAACCTCCATCACCGACATCCCCGAACCCTGCCAGTCCGTGAGTTCCGAGCGTGCGGCCTCGAGGGCGGCGAGCGGGAGCATGGCGGGGCCTGCGGAGAAGTTGTAGACGCGCATGGGCGTCATTGTGTCAGCTTCGTTACGGGAGCCCTGAACGCGCCCAAGAGGAGGACACGAGGGCGGGAGCGCCGCGGCGTCATCGGCGGTGGTGACGCCGCGGCTCCCTCTCGACGGCGAGGTGGCTCAGCGGAACCGGCACCGGTGCCACCGCGGCTGCCCGGTGGCGGCCGGGCGGTGATCGGGCTCGGGGGTGTGTTGCGGATCCGGCCTCAGACCGGGGTGGCCGCCCGGGTCATGGCGGCCACGGCGGCGGGCTCTCCGAAGACCTCGAGGTTCGCTGCGCTGCGGCGGCCGAACAAGTAGAGCAGGATCTCCGATGGCGGGCCGCTGAGGGTCACGATGTCGGGGCCGCGGCCGATCCGGACCGGTTCGCCGGGCGGCAGGTCCCGTTCCAGCCAGACCGCCACGGGGGAGCGCCGCAGCAACAGTCGGGCGAGCGTGGCGGCGCGCCGCCACGCGAAGTTCTCCAGCGCGGCGTCACGGGGCCGCGGCGTGAGGTCGCCGGCTCCGCGCCGGACGTCCTCGCAGTGCACGAAGAATTCGACCGTGTTGGCCGCGGCCTCCACTCCGGGCAGGCGGAAGGGCGAGAGCCCGCCCGGTCCGCGGCGGATCGCGTCGATCAGGTCGGTGTAGGCACGCTGGGAGCGGACCTCCTCGAGCCGTTCGGCCGTCCGCCTCGCCAACGCGGGAACGGCGATCCCGGCGGCGCCGACGGGCTCGTTCTCGCGCACCCAGACGTGCGCGGCGAGGTGGTGCGCCGTCCACCCCTCGCAGAGCGTGGGCGCGGTGGGTGCGACGGCCGCGAGGGCGTCGCAGAGGGCCGTGCGCTGGTCGGACGGGCGCTGGTGCTGGCTCATGCCGGAACCCTACCCACCGCGGGCTGACAGAATGGCCGCGTGACTGAGCTCGACCCGCAGGTGGCAGCCCTGCTGAAGCGCAACCCGGACGGCCTGGTTCCGGCCGTGGTGCAGGACGCGACGTCCGGAGCCGTGTTGATGCTGGCCTGGATGGACGACGAGGCACTGCGCCGGACCCTGACCACGCGGCGTGGCACCTACTGGTCACGCAGCCGCCGCGAGTACTGGGTGAAGGGCGAGACCAGCGGGCACGCCCAGGCGGTCCGGGAGGTGCGGCTCGACTGCGACGGCGACACCGTGCTGGTCCGGGTCGACCAGACGGGTCCGGCCTGCCACACCGGGACCACCACCTGCTTCGACGGCCGGGTGCTGCTGGAGGACGTCGGATGAGGCTCGAGATCACGCCGGACCTGCCCGGCTTCCTGGCCGCAGGGGCCACCCGCAGGGTGGTCAGCGTGCACGCCCGCCTGCTGGCGGACGACTTCACCCCGGTGGGGCTGTACCACCAGCTGTGCGGGGAGCGCCCCAACACCTTCCTGTTCGAGTCGGCCGAGGGCGGGGTGTGGTCGCGGTACTCGTTCGTGGGGGTGAACGCCGTCGCCACCCTCACCGAAGCGGCGGGCGCGGCGCGGTGGGCGTTCAGCGGACGCCCGATCACCGGCCTGCCCACCGACGGCGATCCGCTGACCGTGCTGGCGCAGACCCTGCAGATGCTGCACACCCCGCGCGAGTCGGGACTGCCCCCGCTGGTGTCGGGAATGGTCGGCTACCTCGGCTACGACGTGGTGCGCCGGCTCGAGCACCTGCCCGACAGCAACCCCGATGACCTCGGCATCCCCGAGCTGGTGATGATGCTGGTCTCGGACATGGCCGTGCTGGACCACCACTCCGGCGAGGTGTGGCTGGTCGCGAACGCGATCAACTTCGACGACACCGGTGCGCACATCGAGGACGCCTACGCCGACGCCTGTGCGCGGGTCGAGGCGATGGCCGCGGCCCTGCTGCGTCCGGCCGAGCCGCTGGTCGCCGTCCGGGACGGCGGTGCCGGGCCGGCCGCCGTCCGCCGGCAGCGCACGTCGGCGGAGTACGAGGCGGCCGTCGCCGAGGCGATCGAGGAGATCCGGGCCGGCGAGGCGTTCCAGATCGTGCCCAGCCAGCGGTTCGAGACCGAGTGTGCGGCCGACCCGCTGGACGTGTACCGGGTGCTGCGCAGGAACAACCCGAGCCCGTACCTGTACCTGCTCCGGCTGGACGGGTTCTCGATCGTCGGGTCCAGCCCCGAGGCGCTGGTCCAGGTGACGGACGGGCGCGCCACCACCCACCCGATCGCCGGTACCCGGCCGCGCGGGGCGACCGCGGCGGAGGACGCGGCCCTCGAGGCCGAACTGCTGGCCGACGCGAAGGAGGCGGCCGAGCACCTGATGCTGGTCGACCTCGGCCGCAACGACCTCGGCCGGGTCTGTGTGCCGGGCACGGTCGAGGTGGTGGAGTTCATGAAGGTGCGCCGGTACAGCCACGTCATGCACCTGGAGGCGGCCGTCTCGGGCACCCTCTCCGAGGGGCGCACGGCGCTGGACGCGACGCTGAGCTGCTTCCCCGCCGGCACCCTGTCGGGTGCGCCGAAGGTGCGCGCGATGGAGATCATCGACCGCCTCGAGGTGTCCCGGCGCGGGCTCTACGGCGGAGTGGTGGGCTACTTCGACTTCGCCGGCGACTCCGACACCGCGATCGCTATCCGTACCGCGCTGCTGGCCGGAGGAGTGGCCTAC
Source organism: Propionicimonas sp. (assembly GCA_039811825.1). Lineage (GTDB taxonomy): Bacteria > Actinomycetota > Actinomycetes > Propionibacteriales > Propionibacteriaceae > Propionicimonas. The sequence continues at coordinate 1,098 of JBDHZJ010000063.1, read as the reverse complement.
GTCCAGGCCGGGGCCGGTGTGGTGGCGGACTCCGTGCCCGCCCGCGAGGACGCCGAGAGCCGGAACAAGGCTGCCGCGGTGCTCGGTGCCGTGGCCGAGGCGGCCGCGCTGACCCGGCTGGAGCGCCCGGTTTCCTGAGAAGTCAATAAGGAACGGGCGGCAATCATTCGTAGCGGGGGTGGCGATGTTTGCGCACAACAGTCAATATGGAGCCCTACTTGGTTTTCCCGTCTTTTCCCCACCGCAGTTCCCGCCTGACTCGAGGAGCGATGCATGATCGAAAGCGCTGACCGGGCCACGCGCACTGTCGCCAAGGACTACCACCACGGCCGAACCCCCGCGGCCTGGGCCGGCAGCATCATCGCCGCCGTGGCGTTCACCTTGGGGGCCGTCGCGTTCATGATCGGTCCGAACTGGACGCTGATCTGGGTCGCCGCCGTTCTCCTGGTGCTGTCCCTGGTCACCGGTGGGGTGCTGCGGCGGATGGGCTACGGTCAGCCCTGACATGACAGTGCTCGACGAGATCATCGCCGGCGTGGTCGAGGATCTCGAGGTTCGTCGCGCCCGCCGTCCGCTGGCCGACCTCGTCGCCCGGGTGGAGTCGATGGAACCGGCCCTCGACCCGCTGCCCGCGCTCCGCGCGCCGGGGCTCGGCGTGATCGCGGAGGTGAAGCGGTCCAGTCCCAGCAAGGGTGCGCTCGCGCCGATCGACGACCCGGCCGCGCTCGCCGCGGCGTACGAGGCCGGCGGCGCGTCGGCGATCTCCGTCCTCACCGAGGAGCGCCGGTTCGGCGGCAGCCTGGCCGACCTGGCCGCGGTCCGGGCGGCCGTCCGGACCCCGCTGCTGCGCAAGGACTTCGTGGTCACCGAGTACCAGCTGTGGGAGGGCCGGGCGGCCGGCGCCGACGTCGCCCTGCTGATCGTGGCCGCGCTGGGCCAGCCGCAGCTCGCGGGGTTCCTGGCCCTCGCCGGACAGCTCGGGGTGACCTGCCTCGTCGAGACCCACACGGCGGACGAGGTGCGCCGTGCCCTGGATGCCGGCGCCACGCTGATCGGGGTGAACAACCGGAACCTCAAGACCCTCGAGGTCGACTTGAG
>JBDHZJ010000062.1:0-8909 GCA_039811825.1 Propionicimonas sp. | reverse complement strand
CTGCTGATCTGCGGGACGGGCATGGGCGTCGCGATGGCGGCCAACAAGGTGCCCGGGATCCGGGCGTCCGTCGCCCACGACTCCTTCTCGGTGGAACGCCTGGTGTTGTCCAACAACGCCCAGGTGCTCACCTTCGGGGCCCGCGTGGTCGGCATCGAGCTGGCCCGCCGGCTGGCGAAGGAGTGGCTCGGCTACACGTTCGACCCGGACTCGCCGTCGGCGCCGAAGGTCGCGGTGTTCGCGGAGTACGAGCCGTCCGGCACCACGGACGCGGAGTCCGTCGGCAGCTGCGACTGATCCGGACCAAGTCGGGGACGGTTCCTTACTTGGTCCAGGTGCGGTTTCGGTGGCGGCACACACTGGAGGCGTACCGGACGAAGGAGTGGATATGAACACCCGACTGAAGGCCCTTGCCGACGCCGGCGTCTCGATCTGGCTGGACGACCTGTCCCGGCCGCGGATCGAGAGCGGCAACCTGGCCGGACTGATCGAGAACGACTCGGTGGTGGGCGTCACCACCAACCCGACGATCTTCGCCGCGGCGCTGGGCGAGGGGGACGCCTACACCCCGCAGCTGGCCGCGCTCGGCGACGTGCCGACGTCCGAGGCGATCAAGCACCTGTGCGCCACGGATGTGCGCAACGCGTGCGACCTGTTCGGCGACACCTACACGGCCACCGGCGGGTTCGACGGCCGGGTGTCGATCGAGGTCGAGCCCGGGCTGGCCCACGACACCGATGCCACGATCGCGCAGGCCGCCGAACTGCACGCGCTGGTCGGACGCGAGAACGTGCTGATCAAGATCCCGGCGACGCTGGAGGGCCTGCCCGCGATCACGGCGAGCATCGCGGCCGGCATCTCGGTGAACGTGACCCTGATCTTCTCCGTCGAGCGTTACCGCGCGGTGATGGACGCCTACCTCGCCGGTCTCGAGCAGGCCGCCGTCGCGGGGCGGGACCTGGCCACGATCCACTCGGTGGCGTCGTTCTTCATCTCCCGGGTCGATGTGGAGGTGGACAAGCGGCTGACCGCGGTCGGCCGGCCCGACCTGTGCGGAAAGGTCGCGATCGCGAACGCGAAGGTCGCCCTCGCCGCCTACGCCGAGGTGTTCGGCTCGACGCGGTTCGCCGGGCTGGCGGCGCAGGGCGCCAACGTGCAGCGCCCGCTGTGGGCGTCCACCAGCACCAAGGACCCGGCCTACCCCGACACCCTCTACGTGAGCGACCTGGTCGCGTCCGGCGTGGTGAACACGATGCCGGAGAAGACGCTGCAGGCGTTCGGCGACCACGGCGAGCCCGGCGCCCCGCTCGAGGGGCGCGCCGCGGAGGGTCAGGCCGTCCTCGACCAGGTGAGCGCTGCCGGCGTCGACCTGGACGACGCGAACGCCGTCCTCGAGACCGAGGGCGTGGACAAGTTCGCGAAGTCCTGGGACGAGCTCGTCGCGTCCGTGCAGGCCGCCCAGGCCGCGCTCCGATAGCGCCTTGGACCGAGTGGGGGACGGTTCCTTACTCGGTCCACACGGTGGGGTGGACCGAGTAAGGAACCGTCCCCGACTCGGTCCGCTCAGGCGAACGTGGTGTAGCTGAACGCGGGGGCGTGGCGGAGTTCGGCGAGTTCGGCGAGGTCGGACGCGGACGGCTCCCACGCGGCGGCCTCGGCGTTCGCCTCCACCTGCTCGGGACGGGTCGCGCCCGAGATCACGCTGCCCACCGCCGACTGGGCGAGCAGGCCGCCGATCGCGAGGGTGAGCATCGGGATGCCACGGGCATCGGCGAACGCCGCCAATGCCTCGATCCGGTCCCAGTCGGCGCTGGCGAGGCGCTTCGCCTGGTCGGTGCGGGCCAGCCGCGTCCCCTCCGGTGCGGCCTCGCCGCGGTGGTACTTGCCGGTGAGCAGCCCGTACGCCAGCGGGAAGTACGGCAGGATGCCCACCCCGACGCGCTCGCACGCGGGCACGAGCTCGGCCTCGGCCGCCCGGTTGTACAGCGAGTACTCGTTCTGCGCGGAGATGAACCGCTGCAGGCCCGAGCTGTGCGAGATCCAGTCCGCGTCCACCACCTGCCACGCGGACAGGTTGGACGAGCCGAGGTAGCGCACCTTGCCCTCGGCGACCAGCTCGCTCATCGCCTCGAGGGTCTCCTCGATCGGCGTGATCGGGTCGGGACGGTGCAACTGGTACAGATCGATGTAGTCGGTGCCGAGCCGGCGCAGGCTCGCCTCCACCGCGCGGCGCACGTACCGGCGGCTGCCGTGCGCGCCGAAGTGCTCGCTCGTGTGCTCGCCCATGCCGAACTTGGTGGCGACGATCACGTCCTCGCGGCGGGAGCCGAGAGCGCGTCCGAGCAGTTCCTCGCTCGCCCCGTCGGCGTAGGCGTCCGCGGTGTCGAACAGCGTCACCCCCGCCTCGATCGCCGCGTCGACCACGGCCTTCGTCTGGTCGACGTCGATCCGGGCGCCGAAGGCGTTGCAGCCCACCCCGACCACCGACACCATCAATCCACTGTTTCCGAGAGGTGCATAGCGCATGGGGCCATTATGTGCGCGCCCTACGATGTGCCTGCACCCGTTCGTCGAGGAGGACACCCGTGATCATCGCCACACCCGTCACCGAGGCAGGGCTCTCCGCCGCCGCCTGGGGCAAGGCCCACTGGATCGGCGTCGCCGACGTCGAGGACGGGCAGGTGCGCGCCTGGCAGATCCACGAGGTGGGCTGGGACGTCTCCCACGACGAGGGCACCCACGGCTCGCACCACGCCCGGATCGTCCGGTTCCTGAAGGACCAGGGCATCGAGGCCGTCGTGGTGGACCACATGGGCGAGGGCATGCAGCGGGTGATGCACACGATGGGCATCCCTCTGCTGCCGGCCAGCGCAGGGGACGCGCAGGCGTCCGTCCTCGCCGCGGTGGCGGGCACCGCCGACTGAGCGGCACCGTGCACTGGTTCGCCCCCGGCCGGGCGGTCAGCCTGCTCCTCGGCGCCCTCGCGGTGGCCGCGGTCGTCGCGGTGATCACCACCCTCGTCCTCGCCGGGAACGGCGGCAGCTCCTCAGACAGCGGCTACTCCGTCAACGGCTTCCACGCCGACTACCGGCTGCAGCGCGACGGCGACCGGACCCGGCTCGCCGTGACCGAGACGATCGACGCCGACTTCTACGGCGCGGGCAAGCACGGCATCTACCGCAGCCTGCCGACGACCTTCAACGGCTACTCCACGGAGGTCACCGACATCTCGGTCACCCGCAACGGAGACCGCGAGCAAACCCTGGTCAGCCATGGCACGAACGCGATCACCATCCGGATCGGCAGCGCGCCTACCGCACCGTCTCCGACGCGAACACCTACGTGATCCACTACGTCTACCGCGTCATCCAGGACTTCGGCGACCACCAGGAGTTCTACTGGAACGTCAACGGCGACCTCTGGGGCGTACGGATGGGACGGGTGTCGGCGTCGCTCACGGTCGAAGGAAGCCTGGCGCCCGCGCTCACCGGCGCGTCGGCCTGCTACTACGGCGAGTACGGGGCCGTGAACCGCTGCGGCATCACCCGGTCGGACCTCGCCGGGGGCAACGTCAGGTTCGCGACGTCCGGGGTGGGGGTGGCGGCGAACCAGACCCAGACGCTGGCGGTGGGCTTCGTCGCCGGAACCGTCGCACCACCCCCGATGGCGGAGAACGTCCGCACGTCGCTGATCCTCGGCTGGGGTCTCGCCGGTGGCCTGGCGCTGGCTGTGCTGGTGGCGTTGGTCAGTGCCGCGACCCGCGGCCGCCGGGCGATGGGGCTCGACCCCGGCGTGGTGCAGTTCGCTCCGGACGACGACCTGCCGCCGATCGTCGCCGCCGCCCTGGTCGGCGCCCCGGGACGTGGCCTGCTGGCGGAGCTGATGCGTGCGGCCAGCGAGGGGCACGTCCGCCTCACCGGTGGCGGTGGGACGCCCGAGCCCCTCACCGCCACCCTGGTGTCCTGGCCCGACGAGTGGCAGGAGTCGTCGCAGACCGCGCTCGCCACGATCTTCCCCGGCCGGGGGCCCGACACCCGCGTCGACGTCAGGGCAGCCCTTGACGACATCGGCTACCGCACCACCCACGACCTGCTCGACCTGGCTCCGCGGCTCGGGCTGATCGACTTCCCGGACGTGCGCAGCTGGTCGGTGGGCCTGATCTGGGCGACCGCGCTGGTCCCGTCGCTGATCGTCGGCACCGGCCTGGGCAACGCGGTCCCCGCGCCGTGGTGGCTGCCGGCCGCCGGGCTCGCGATTGTCAGCCTGGCCGTGGGCTACGGCCTGCTGATGCGCTGGCAGTCACTGACGGACGAGGGCAAGCGGGCCTATCGCTTCCTCAACGGGCTGCGCCTGTTCCTGGCCACCTCGGAGGCCGCACGGATGCGCGCGGTGCAGGGCGCCGAGACCAGCGAGCGCCGCGGCAGCGAGAACCTGGTGCCGATCTTCGAGAAGCTCCTGCCCTACGCGATCGCCCTGGGCGTCGAGGACTCCTGGCAGCAGGCGGTCGGCACCGACCTGGAGCCCGACATCCGCTTCGACTGGCTTCCGACCGGCACCGGCATCACCTGGGAGCGGCTGGGCTGGACGTCCGAGCCGTACTCCTCCGACCTGCGCCGCTACAGCTACTACGACCACACCTCGCGAGGAACGATGGGGAGCGTGCTCGGCGACTGGGGGACTGCGTTCGGGGACGGTGTGGGCGACTTCCTCCGCTCGGCGTCCACCGGGAGCGGCGGCGGACGGTCCGGCTGGTCGTCGGGTGGGGGCGGCTGGTCGGGCGGCGGTTCCCACGGCGGCGGTTTCTCGGGCGGTGGCGGCGGAGGAGGCGGCGGGAGCTGGTGAGGACGCGCTACCAGCCGGGCCAGCGCAGGACCAGGTCGGCGGAGCCCTTGTGGCCGGTGATCTGGGCGGCGTTGCGCTCGTCGGAGCCGAACACGTGCCGCCGCGCGTGCTCCGGCGACTTGCCGAAGTGCTCGTGCCGCTCGATCAGGCGAGTCACCCGCAGTCCCTCGCTGGGCGCCTCGACGAACCACACCTCGTCCAGCTGGTCGCGCACCCGCCGCCAGGCCGGATCGGGGTGCAGCAGGTAGTTGCCCTCCGTGACCACCACCGGGCACGCGTGTGGCACGGCGATCGCCCCCGCGACCGGGTCCTCGATCTCGCGGCGGTACTCCGGGGCGTAGACCACGGCCTCGCGGTTGCGCCTCAGCCGGCGCAGGAGCGCGGCGTAGCCGTCCGGGTCGAACGTGTCCGGGGCGCCGCGCCGGGTGGCCCGGTCGTCGGTCGCGATCACGGACGCGGCCAGGTGGAACCCGTCCATCGGCACCACCACGGCAGTGCCCGGAATGTCGGAGTTCAGCTCGTCGGCCAGCTGGCCGGCCAGCGTCGACTTGCCCGCGCCGGGCGCCCCGCACAGCCCCACGACCACCCGGGGCGCCGCGGACGCGCGGGCCCTGAGCCTGCCGGCCAGCGCCGGCACGTCCACCGGCAGCGGCTCGGAGCTCACCCTGCGACCGCATCCTCGTGGCCCACCGCGTACTGCATCACGACCTCCTCGGAGGCATCGGCGCGGCTGAGTTCCTTCACGACCCGTCCTTCCCGCATCACCATCACCCGGTCGCTCATCCCGAGCACCTCGGGCAGTTCGGACGAGATCATGATGATGGCCACCCCCTGGTCGGCCAGGTCGGACATGATCTGGTAGATCTCGGCCTTGCTGCCCACGTCGATGCCGCGGGTCGGCTCGTCCATGATGAACACCTTGATGCCGAGGCTCAACCACCGCGCCAGCACGACCTTCTGCTGGTTGCCGCCGCTCATGTTCACCACCATGAACTGCGGCGAGGGGGTCTTGATCCGCAGGTTCTCGATCCAGGTGCGCACGAGCGTCTGCTCGTCCTTCAGCCGCAGCACGCCGAACGACGTCAGCCGGTCCAGGCCCGCAACGGTGGTGTTGAAGTACACCTGCAGCTTCAGCAGCAGCCCCTGCCGCTTGCGGTCCTCGGTGACGAGCGCCACGCCGTGGTTGATCGCGTCCCGCGGCGACCTCGGCCGGTACGGACGGCCGAACAGCGTCATCTCGCCCGCCGTGGCCCGGTCGGCGCCGAACACCACCCGCGCCACCTCGGTGCGACCGGAGCCGGTGATGCCCGCGAAGCCGACGATCTCCCCGGCCCGCAGCGTGAACGACACGTCCTTCGCCAGGTGCGCCTGCGCCAGGTGGCTGGCCTCCAGCACGACCTCACCGGGCTCGGCCTTCCGCCGCGGGTAGACGTCCTCCAGGTCGCGGCCGATCATCAGCTTGACCAGGTCGTCCATGCCCACGTCCGCGACATGCCTGGTGTCGATGTAGCGGCCGTCCTTGAGCACGGTGACCTCGTCGGCGAGCTCGAAGATCTCCTTCAGCCGGTGCGAGATGTAGACGATCCCGATCCCGGACGCCTGCAGCCGCCGGACGACGGCGAAGAGGTTGTCGATGTCCTTCTCGCTGAGCACAGCGGACGGCTCGTCCATGATCAGGATCCGGGTGTTCCGGTTCAGCGCCTTGGCGATCTCGACCATCTGCTGCTGGGCCACCGACAGCGACCCGGTCATGGTGTCGACGTCGAGGTCGACGTCCAGGCTGTCGAGCAGCTCCCGCGCGCGGGTGCGCACGGTGCCCCAGTCGACCCGCCCGGCCCGCGTCGGCAGGTGGCCGAGGAAGATGTTCTCGCCGATCGTCATGTTCGGCGTGAGGTTGAACTCCTGGTAGATCGTCGAGATGCCGAGGCGTTCGGCGTCCGCGGGCGTGCGGATGTCGACCCGCTTCCCGTCGAAGTGGATCTCGCCCTCGTCGCGGGTGTACGCCCCGGAGAGGATCTTGATCAGCGTCGACTTGCCCGCGCCGTTCTCGCCGAGCAGCGCGTGCACCTGGCCCTCGCGGACGGAGAGGCTGACGCCCTCCAGCGCCTTCACGCCGGGGAACGACTTGCCGATGCCGCGCATCTCCAGGAGCACCCGGCCCGTGGCCTGTTCACTCATCGCGGCACCTCACTTGCGGTGGGTCAGCTGGTCGACCGACACGGCGGCGATGACCAGGGCGCCGGTGATCAGCACCTGGTAGGTGGAGTCCACGCCCATCAACTGCAGCCCGGTGCGGAACACGCCCACGATCAGGACGCCGACGAGGGTGCCCATGATGCTGCCGCGGCCGCCGAAGAGGCTGGTGCCGCCGAGCACGACCGCGGTGATGCTGTCCAGGTTCGAGGTCTGCCCCGCCTGGGGATCGCCCACGCCGGTGCGGGCGACCTGGAGCAGTGCCGCGATGCCGTAGGCGACGCCCGCCATCGTGTACACGCCGAGCAGCACGCGCCGGGTGTTGATGCCGGCCAGTCGCGCGGCCTCGATGTTGTCGCCCACCGCGTAGACGGAGCGACCGGGGGCGGTGTACTTCATCACGAACCAGGTGATCACGTAGAGGACGATCATCAGCACCGTCCCGGTGGCGATGTCCGTGCCGGCCACGTTGAACGTCTGGCCGAAGAAGGTGAGCTGGTCGGGCAGCCCGGTGATCGTCGAGGTGGTGTAGATCCGGGTGAGCGCGTAGGCGATGTTCATCGTGCCCAGCGTCACGATGAACGCCGGCAGCCCGACCCCGGTGACCAAGCCGCCGTTGAGCAGGCCGAACAGCGCCGCGACGGCGATGCCGAGCAGGATCGCGAGGAACGGGTTCATGTCCTTCTGGGCCGCGAAGCTGGCCATCAGCACGCCCGACAACGCCATCAGCATGCCGCAGGACAGGTCGATCCCGGTGGTGATGATGACCAGGGTCTGCCCGATCGCCAGCACGCCGACCACCATCACCTGCTGCAGGATCAGCGAGAACGTGGTGCCGGTGAGGAAGCGAGGGCTCATCACCGAGAAGAACACGGTGGCCAGCAGCAGGGCGGCCACCGGGCCGAGGATGGGGGACGCGAGGAGCACCTTCGCGAAGCCTGGACGCCCGACGGTCGGGCTCTGCACTGAGCTCATGGGTATGTCGTTGCCTTTCCTGGCCGTGGCGGCGGCGGCCCGGCGCGGGCCGCCGCCGTCAGCGACTCATCGGGTTACTTCTCGCCCCAGCAGTTGGCCGCGCCGAACGCGGAGTCCTTGCTGTCGACGCCGGTCTGGGCCTGGTCGGTGATCAGGGTGACGCCGGTGTCGGTGTAGCCGGAGGGCTTCGTGCCGTCCTTGGCGTACTTCACGATCGCCTCGACACCGAGCGAGGCCATCTTCAGCGGGTACTGCTGCGAGGTCGCGGCGATCTTGCCGTCCGTCACGCCCTGGACGCCCTGGCAGCCGCCGTCCACCGACACGATGGTCACGTCCTTGTCCTTGCCCGCGTTCTTCAGCGCGGTCCAGGCGCCGAACGCGGCCGGCTCGTTGATCGTGTAGACGAGGTTGATGTCGGGGTTGCCGTTCAGGCAGTTCTCCATCGCGGTCTGGCCCTCGGTCTGGTCACCGTGGGTGTCCTGGGAGCAGACGACCTCCTTGCTGGTGGCCAGGTCGGTGGAGTCGCTCGCGATGCCGGAGACCAGGCCCATGCCCTGCAGGAAGCCGTTGTGGCGCTGCGCGCCGACGGTGATGCCGGGCTGCAGGTCGAGGGTCGCGATCACCGGCGTCTTGCCGGCGAAGGCCGCCTTCGACCACTCACCGATCAACTCGCCGGCCTTGAAGTTGTCGGTGGCGAAAAGCGCGTCGGAGGCGTCCTGCGGGTCGGTGGCGGTGTCGAGGGCGATCACGACGATGCCCTTGTCGCGCGCCTTCTGGATGGACGGGACGATCGCCTTGGTGTCGCTCGGGGTGATCAGGATGCCCTTGGCGCCCGCGTTGATCATGTTCTCCATGGCCGTGACCTGGCCCTCGTTGTCGCCGTCCTTGGCGCCGGCGCC
>JBDHZJ010000061.1:0-8950 GCA_039811825.1 Propionicimonas sp. | reverse complement strand
CCCGCACCGGCCCCGTCCACCGCCCTGAGGGCATGGCCGAGCAGGTGATGGTCACCAAGTACAGGATTGTACGGGGCGCCGGTGGCGAAGTCGAACCGACGCTCAGCGCACCCGCAGCCCCGGAGCCGCACCCGCGTCGGCCTCGAGCAGGAAGATGCCGGGGTTGTCCTTCTCATCCGCGTGGGCCGCCGCGAGGATCATCCCCTCGCTCACGCCGAAGCGCATGGTTCGCGGCGCGAGGTTCGCCACCACGACCGTGAGCCGGCCGACCAGGTCGGCCGGATCGTGGGTGCCTGCGATCCCGGAGAACACCTGCCGGGTGTGGCTCTCGCCGAGGTCGACGACCAGCCGCAGCAGCTTGCGGGCCCCCTCGACAGACTCCGCCGAGACGATCCGGGCGACCCGCAGGTCGACCCTGGTGAAATCGTCGATGGTGATCTGGTCCGCGATCGGCTCGCCGCCGGGCTCGGCGGCCGGTACCGGCTCGGGCTCCTCCGGGTCGGGATCGGTGCCGGGGACCGGCACGAACAGTTCGGCCAGGACGTCCGGGTCGATCCGCTGCATCAGGTGGGCGTACCGGCCGATGGCGTGCTCCCCGAGCGGCCGGGTGGCGTCCGCCCAGGTGAAGTTCGGCACCTGCAGGAACCGGGCCACCCGCTCGGCCACCTTCGGCAGCACGGGCGCGAGCAGGATCGTCAGCACGCGGAACGCCTCGATCCCGGTGCTGCAGGTCTGGTGCAGCTCGAGCGCTGCGTCCTCGGACTTCGCCAGGTGCCACGGCTTGTGCCGCTCGACGTACTCGTTCACGCGGTCGGCCAGCGCCATGATCTCGCGCAGCGCCTTGCCGAACTCCCGCTCCTCGTAGAGGTCGCCGACCACCGGGACGCGGCTGTGCAGGTACGCCAGCAGCTCGCTCCCGTCCTCGCCCAGGTCGGTGGTGAGGCGGCCGTCGAACCTCTTGGCCAGGAAGCCGGACAGCCGGGCGGCGATGTTCACGTACTTGCCGACCAGGTCGGAGTTCACCCGGGTGACGAAGTCGTCCGGGGTGAAGTCGACGTCCTCGACGTGGGAGTTCAGCTTCGCCGCGATGTAGTAGCGCAGCCAGTCGGGGTTCAGCCCGAGCTCGAGGTAGCGCAGCGGGCTGATCCCGGTGCCCCGGCTCTTGCTCATCTTCTCCTCGCTCACGGTGATGAAGCCGTGCACGAAGACGTTGTCGGGGATCTTGCGGCCGGAGAACTTCAGCATCGCCGGCCAGAACAGCGTGTGGAAGTACACGATGTCCTTGCCGATGAAGTGGACCTGCTCGACGTCGGGGCGGGCGAGGAAGGCGTCCACGTCCTCGCCGCGCTTGCCGAACAGGTTGGCCAGGGAGGCGAGGTAGCCGATCGGCGCGTCCAGCCAGACGTAGAAGTACTTTCCGGGCGCGTCCGGGATCTCGATGCCGAAGTAGGGCGCGTCCCGGGAGATGTCCCAGTCGGACAGGCCGGGGTTGCCGGCCTCGTCCCGGACGAACCACTCCCGCACCTTGTTCGCGACCTCGGGCTGGAGCTTGCCGTCCTGCGTCCACTCCTCCAGGAAGGCGACGCAGCGCGGGTCGGAGAGCCGGAAGAAGAAGTGCTCGCTGGTGCGCAGTTCGGGCACGGCGCCTGACAGCGCCGAGTACGGGTTGGCCAGGTCGGTGGGCGCGTAGACGCTGCCGCACACCTCGCAGGAGTCGCCGTACTGGTCGGCCGCCCCGCAGCGGGGGCACTCCCCCTTGATGTAGCGGTCGGGCAGGAACATCGACTTGACCGGGTCGAAGAACTGCTCGACCTCGCGGACGTCGACCAGGCCCTCGTCGGACAGTGCCAGGTAGATCGACTGCGCCAGCGCGGTGTTCTCCGGGCTGTCGGTGGAGTGCCAGTTGTCGAACGAGATGCCGAAGCCGTCGAGGTAGGTCTGGCGGCCGGACGCGATGCCCGCGACGAACTCCTTCGGGGTCAGGCCCGCCCGCTCGGCGGCGATCATGATCGGCGCGCCGTGGGCGTCGTCGGCACCGACGAAGTGCACCTCGGCACCGCACATGCGCTGGTAGCGCACCCAGATGTCGGCCTGGATGTACTCCATCATGTGCCCGATGTGGAACGGCGCGTTGGCGTACGGCAGGGCTGTGGTGACGAAGAGGGTACGGCTCACTCTTCGAAGCCTAGAAGCCCGGACCACTCCGGCGCCAACTCCGCCGGCGCGCGTCCCGCGTGCGACGGTCAGAGCACGGCGGCGATCGCCTGCGCGACCCGCTCCACGTTGCCCTGGTTCAGGGCGGCGACGCAGATCCGGCCGGCGTCGGTGCCGTAGACGGCGTGCTCGGCCCGCAGCCGCTGCATCTGGTCCGCGGACAGGCCGCAGTAGCTGAACATGCCGGCCTGGTCGGCGATGAAGCCGAACCCGTCGGCGCCCGCCGCGGCCAGGGCCTCCACCAGCGCCGTCCGCATGGCCCGGATCCGGAGCCGCATGCCCTCCAGTTCGGCCGCCCACTGCGCGCGCAGCTCCGGGTCGGCGAGCACCGCCTGGACCACCGCGGCGCCATGCGTGGGCGGGTTGGAGTAGGTGGTGCGGATCGTCACCTTCAGCTGGGACAGCACGCGGGCCGCCTCGTCGGCGTCCGCGGCGACCACGCTGAGGCCGCCGACCCGCTCCCCGTAGAGGCTGAAGCTCTTGCTGAACGAGGACGCGACCAGCACCGGCACGCCGAGACCGGCGAACCGGCGGACCACGGCCGCGTCCGCCTCGATGCCGGCGGCGAAGCCCTGGTAGGCGAGGTCGAGGAACGGCACCAGGCCGCGGGCGGCGACCACGTCGGCCACCTGCTCCCAGTCGGCCGGGGAGAGGTCGTACCCGGTCGGGTTGTGGCAGCAGGCGTGCAGCACGACCACCGTGCCCGGCTCCGCCGCCGCCAGGTCGGCCAGCATTCCGGCCACGTCGACCCCGCCGAGTGCCGGTGCGTAGTAGCGGTAGCTGCGCACCTCGAACCCGGCCCGGCTGAACAGGGCCTGGTGGTTCTCCCACGACGGGTCCGAGATCAGCACGGTGGACCGGGCGTCGGTGCGGCGCAGGAACTCGGCGCCGATCTTCAGCGCCCCGGTGCCGCCGAGGCCCTGGACGGTGACCACGCGGCCCGACGTGACCGGTTCGGCACCGGCCCCGAAGACCAGCTCGCGCACGGCCCTGGTGTAGGCGGGCAGGCCGTCGATGGGCAGGTAGCCGCGCGGCGCCGGGTGCTCGGCCAGCCGCGCCTCCGCCGTCCGGACGCACTCCAGCAGCGGCACCCTGCCGTCCTCGCCGAGGTACACGCCGACGCCCAGGTTCACCTTGCCCGGACGGTCATCGGCGACGAACGCCTCGGTCAGCCCGAGGATCGGGTCGCGCGGCGCCAGCTCGATGCTCGCCAGGATGCTCATGGGGGCGTCTTCCTCTCCGGCCGCGGACACGGCCCGGGTCAGTCTAGGGCGACGCCGACCAGCACGGGCTCGGGCACGAGCCGGACGCCGTAGGCGTGTTCCACCCCGTCGCGGATCTCGCGGGCCAGCGCCAGCACGTCCGCGGCGGTGGCGCCGCCACGGTTGGTGATCGCGAGGGTGTGCCGGGTGGACAGCCGGGCCAGGCCGGGGCCGAAGCCGCGGCTGTAGCCCGCGTGCTCGATCAGCCACGCGGCGCTGGTCTTGGTCCGCCCGTCCGGCTGCGGGTACCGCGGCGCCTCGGCGGGCAGCGCGTCGGCGACGGCGGCCTCGACCACCGGGTTGGTGAAGAAGCTGCCGGCGCTCCAGGTGTCCCGGTCGTCGGGATCGACAACCATGCCCTTGCCGCGGCGCAGCGCGAGCACCGCCTCGCGGACCTCGGCCATCGGGGCCCGCTCCCCCGGCTCGATGCCGAGCGTGCGGGCGAGCTCGGCGTACCGGACCGGCGCGGACAGCGTGCCGAGCCGGAACTGGAAGCTCACGGTGAGCACCACGAACCGGTCCGGGAACGCCTTGAACAGCGAGGTGCGGTAGCCGAAGTGACACTCGACGGCGCTGCGGGTGACCACGCGCCGCTCCTGGCGGTCGTAGACGCGCACCCGCGCGATGGTCTGGGACACCTCCTGGCCGTACGCGCCGACGTTCTGGATCGGGGTGGCCCCGACCAGGCCGGGAATGCCGGACAGCGCCTCGACGCCGACCTGGCGGGTGCCGATCGTGGTCGCGACGAAGGCGTCCCACGGCTCGCCCGCGGCGACGGTCATGAACGCTCCCGAGCAGGCCGCGACGTCGTCGGTGTGGACGCCGCGCAGCGCGCCGGTGTGCACGACGGTGCCGTCGAACCCGGCGTCCGCGACGACCACGTTGGAGCCGCCGCCGAGCACGAGCAGCGGCTCGCCGGCCTCGTCCGCGGTACGCACGACGTCGATCAGGTCGGCCTCGGTCTCCGGCTCGAGCCAGGTCTTCGCCGGACCGCCGATCCGCAGCGTGGTGTGGTCGGCGAGCCGCTCAGCCAAGGAGCACCTCTGCGGTGGCGGCGCCGAGCACCTTCACCTCGTCGCAGGTGGCCTCGATGCTGACCGTCGCCACCCCGTCCTCCACCTTCGTCACGGTGCCGCCGAACTGGACGACCGCGCCCCCGTCGGCCGGCACGACCACCGGCTTGGTGAACCGGACGGAGTAGCTGCGCACCCGGCCCGGGTCGCCGCACCAGTCGGTGACCACCCGCAGCGCGGTGCCCATGGTGAGCATGCCGTGGGCGATCACGTCGGCCAGGCCCAGCGCGGCGGCCGCACCGTCGGACCAGTGGATCGGGTTGAAGTCGCCGGACGCCCCGGCGTAGCGGACCAGGTCGGCTCGCTGGAGGGTGCGGGAGAAGCCGGGCAGCACCTGCCCGACCTCGGCTGCCAGAGCGCTCATGCGGCCTCCTCGTTCGTGTGCATCAAGGTGGACGCGGCGGTGCACAGCGCCTCACCGGACGTGGTGGACAGCGCGACGGCGATGCCGATGATCGCGGTCGCTCCCCTGGCCCGGACCTTCTCGATGGTGAGCGTGGCGGTGACCTCGTCCCCGGCGCGCAGCGGGCGCTGCCAGGTGAACTTCTGGTCGACGTGGACGGTGCGGCTCAGGCTGAGGCCGAGTTCGGGGTCGCCGAACATGGCGTCCCAGGCCGCGGAGGCGAGCACCACCGCGAACGTGGGCGGGGCGACGGGAGCGTCGCCGGCGTAGGCAGGGTTGTCGGCGTCACCGAGGGCTGCGGCGAACTCGGCGATCTTCGCCCGGCTCACCTCGTACGGGGCTGTGGCCGGGTAGCTGCGCCCGACGTGGTCTTCGCTGATCGGCATGTGCACAGGCTAGCGGGCGCTCCCCGGGACGCAGCAGAGCCGCCCGCAGCAGGCGGGCGGCTCGGCGAGCGTTGGTCAGGTCAGCGGGTCTCGCGGTGCGCGGTGTGCGCGTGGCACTTCGGGCAGAACTTCTTCAGCTCCATCCGGTCCGGGTCGTTACGCCGGTTCTTCTTGGTGATGTAGTTGCGCTCCTTGCACTGCGTGCACGCCAAGGTGATCTTCGGCCGGACGTCGGCTGCCTTCTTGGCCATCGCTTCCTCTTTCCCTACGTAGCACTGCTCGCTCCTGGTAGCGGGAGCGGGACTTGAACCCGCGACACAGCGATTATGAGCCGCTTGCTCTACCGCCTGAGCTATCCCGCCCCCGCCCGGATTCCAGGGGTGCCTGGCGCGACGGGCGGTAACTCCGTCTTTCCGGACGCAGAGCCCCCATGCGGAATCGAACCGCAGACCTTCTCCTTACCATGGAGACGCTCTGCCGACTGAGCTATAGGGGCCGGACGGGGGATGACACTACCTCACCGGGCACGCCCGCCCCAAATCGAAAGACCCTGCTCAGCGGGTGCCGCGTCCGGCGAGTTCGCGGGCGGTCGCGAACACGTCGTCCAGCATCTGCACGGTGAGCTTCCCGGTGAACGTGTTCTGCTGGCTGGGGTGGTACGAGCCGAGCAGCGCAAGGCCGCCGACCGTCGCGACAGCCCCGTGCCCGAAGCCGGGCCTGGGCCGCGGCACGGGCGCTCCCGCGGCGGCGAGCTGGCGCAGCGCGGCGTCCCAGGCGAAGCCGCCCAGGCAGAGCACGACCCGGGCGTTCGGCAGCAGCGCCAGCTCGGCGGCCAGCCACGGCGCACAGGTATCCCGTTCGGTGGTGGTGGGCCGGTTGGCCGGTGGCGCGCAGCGCACCGCCGCGACGATCCGGGCGCCGGTGAGCCGCTGCCCGTCCCCGGAGTGGACGGACGTGGGCAGCTCGGCCAGACCGGCGCGGTGCAGTGCCGCGAACAGCCAGTCGCCGCTGCGATCGCCGGTGAACACCCGGCCGGTCCGGTTGCCGCCGTGCGCAGCGGGCGCGAGCCCCAGCACGACGAGCCACGCCTCGGGGTCGCCCCAGCCCGCGATCGGCCGCCCCCAGTAGGGCTCGCCGGCGAAGGCCGCGCGCTTGTCCCGCGCCACGTCCTCGCGCCAGGCGACCAGCCGGGGGCAGGCGCGGCAGACGCTGACCCTCGCGTCCAGCTCGGCGAGGTTGCCGGTGTCGGCCAGGCGGACGACCTCGGCGGGCGTCCGTGCGACGGGTGTGGTGGGCGCGCCGGGGTCGTCGGGCCAGCCCGAGCCGGGCGGGACGGGCGAGGCGAAGCCCTGGCCGGTGAGCGGGTGCGGCAGGCTCATTCGAGTTCGGCCCGGTAGCCGGCGAGGTCGACGCGTCCCTGCCGGGTCGGGACGCCCTCCTCGGCGAGCCGGCGGGACCCCTCCGCGACCAGTTGCTCCGCGATGGTCCCGTTCGACCGCACGACGCGCCACCAGCACGCCTGGCCGCCGCTGGTCGCGAGCACCCGCGCGACCAGGCGGGGACCGCAGCCCACGACCTTCGCGATGTCGCCGTAGGTGCTCACCCGGCCCGGCGGGATCGCGTCCGCTGCGAGCAGGATGCTGTCGGAGAGTTCGGCCATCGTCCGTGCCATGGCCGCACTCTACGGCCCGTTCGGGCGTCGGCGGGGCGGCCTAGGGTGGAAGGCGACGAAGGGAGTCCTCCATGGCGGAGTACCGGATCGAACACGACACGATGGGCGAGGTCAGGGTCCCGGCCGACGCCCTCTATGCGGCGCAGACGCAGCGCGCGGTGGAGAACTTCCCGATCTCCGGACGCGGGCTGTCCAGCCACCACATCGCCGCGCTCGGCCAGATCAAGCGGGCCGCGGCGATCGCGAACGCGGAGCTCGGCGTGCTGCCGCAGGCGGTGGCGGACGCCATCGTCGCCGCGGCGGACGAGGTGATCGCCGGCGCCCACGACGACCAGTTCCCGATCGACGTCTTCCAGACCGGGTCGGGCACCTCGTCCAACATGAACACCAACGAGGTGGTGGCGACGCTGGCGTCCCGGCGGCTCGGCGAGCCGGTGCACCCCAACGACCACGTGAACGCGTCCCAGTCGTCGAACGACGTGTTCCCGTCCTCGATCCACATCGCCGCCGTGCAGGCGGTGACCGACGAGCTGGTCCCCGGGCTGGAGGCGCTCGCCGCGTCCCTCGAGGCGAAGGCGGCCGAGTTCGCGGACGTGGTGAAGTCGGGCCGCACCCACCTGATGGACGCCACCCCGATCACGCTCGGCCAGGAGTTCTCCGGGTACGCCACCCAGGTGCGCTACGGCGTCGACCGGGTGCGCGCCACGCTCCCCCGGCTGGGCGAACTGCCGCTGGGCGGCACGGCGGTCGGCACCGGCATCAACACCCCGCCCGGGTTCTCGGCGCGGGTGATCGAACTGGTCGCCGAGCACACCGGGCTGCCGCTGGTGGAGGCGCACAACCACTTCGAGGCGCAGGCCGCGCAGGACTCGCTGGTCGAGACCTCCGGGGCGGTGCGCACGGTCGCGGTGTCGCTGGTGAAGATCGCGAACGACCTGCGCTGGATGGGTTCGGGGCCGCGGACGGGAATCGGCGAGCTCGCGCTGCCCGACCTGCAGCCGGGCTCCTCGATCATGCCGGGCAAGGTGAACCCGGTGCTGCCGGAGGCGACCGTCCAGGTGGCGGCGCAGGTGATCGGGAACGACGCGGCGATCGCGTTCGCCGGGGCGCAGGGCAACTTCGACCTGCTGGTGATGCTGCCGGTGATGGCGCGCAACCTGCTCGAGTCGATCACGCTGGTCGGGAACGTGTCCCGGGTGCTGGCCGAGCGCTGCGTGGACGGGCTGGTCGCGAACGTGGAGCGGTGCCGGCAGCTGGCCGAGTCGTCCCCGTCCATCGTGACGCCGCTGAACCGGATCATCGGCTACGAGGCCGCAGCGAAGATCGCCAAGCACTCGGTGAAGGCGAACCTGACCGTCGCCGAGGCGACCCGCGACCTCGGCTATGTGGACCGCGGAGAGATCACCGAGGAGCAGCTCGCCGAGGCCCTCGACGTGGCCGCGATGACCGGCCGCTGAGATCGCGAAAAGGCCCCTGACCAGGTGTTTCTCCTGGTCAGGGGCCTCGCGCGTGGCAGGTGTAGGGTTCGAACCTACGTAGGCTTAGCCGACGGTTTTACAGACCGCTCCCTTTGGCCACTCGGGCAACCTGCCGTGCCCGGACACTCTAGCAAAGCAGCACAGGCCCGACGAATCGGCGCGAGTGAGCCCGAACGCGCCCGATCGGTGGCGACGCGCCGTCGAATCCCGCAGGTGCCCGAGCCGGTCGCGATCAGGCTCGGCGCAGGCGACGGAGGGCCGTCCGGATCGTCCGGATCACCAGTTCGGGGTGGTCGTCGAGCATCTGTCCGGTGAACCGGAGCACGTGGAAGCCCGCGAGGACGACGCGGTTCTGCCGGGCGCGATCGTCCTCGAAGGCCTGCGCTGACCCGTGGTACTCCCACGAGTCGACCTCGACCACCAGCCGCTCCACCTCGAACAGCACGTCCGGGACGAACCAGC
>JBDHZJ010000060.1:0-8967 GCA_039811825.1 Propionicimonas sp. | reverse complement strand
ATCCCGTGGACATCGTCAGGCTCGTCCCCGCCGCCGAGCACCCGCAGGTGCTGCTGATCGGTCCGGCCGAACTCCGTGGCGCGGCCGGTCCCGAGCCGGCCCGTTCGCGCCAGCAGCTGGTGGAGCTGTGCGCCTGGCTGCTCGAGCACCCGGGCAGCACGGCCACGGCGATGGCCGCGGGGCTGATGGTGGCCGAGAGCACCCGGCGCTCGAACCTGAGCCGGCTGCGGGCCTGGCTGGGCGACGCTCCCGACGGTGCGGCCTACCTGCCGGACGCCTACTCCGGACGGGTGCTGCTGCACCCCGGCGTAACCTCCGACTGGCACCGCCTCCAGGTGCTGCTCGCGCCCGGCGTGAACCGGGTCGGGGACAGCACCCTGGTGGCGGCGCTCGACCTCGTCCGCGGCGCTCCGCTGGCCGACGCGGCGCCGACCCAGTGGCACTGGGCCGAGGAACTGCGCACCGACGTGTCCTGTGCGCTGCGCGACGTCGGCGTCGTCCTCGCCGAACGGGCCCTGGCGCGGGGCGACGTCGACCTGGCCCGCTGGGCGGCCTCCCGGGCCCTGGTGGTCGCGCCCGAGGACGAACAGCTGCTCTGTGCCCGGATACGCACCGAGGTCAGGGCCTCGAACACGGCCGAGGTGGAGCGCCTGGTCAACCACGTCACCCGGCAGGCTCGCGTCCTCGGCGTCGACCTGCTGCCCGAAACCGTGGAGCTGTGCCAGCAGGCGCTCGAGGGACGGGCGCGGGCCCGGGCGTGAACACCCGACCAGTCACTCAGGAGGGGATGGGCACACCATGACCACTGACTACTCGATCCAGCCGTTGACCCCGGACACCTGGGACGCGTTCGCCGGGCTGGTGGAGCGGCACGGCGGGACTTCGTCGAACCGGCCTGAATCGGGCTCATCCGCACCACGCGTCCCACCGGAACCAGGGCGCTGGTCAACCAGTCGCGCGCGCATTAGCCTGAGAAAATCCTGAAGGGAGCCTCGCGAGCCGCCACCGCGAACTGATGCGAAGAGGGGTCAATGCACACGTACCGCGGTCGGCCGGTCCGGATCTCTGCGCTCCGGGCGCTGTTCCTCGCACTCCTGATCTCGCTGGTGACAGTCGTGCTGATCACGCTGCCCGCGCCCGCCGCGGCGGCGCCCGGCGCGGCGTTCTGCCTGTCCGCCCTGCGCTGACGCACCACCTGGACCGAGTAAGGAACCGTCCCCAACCCGGTCCACGGACCGGGTTGGGGACGGTTCCTTACTCGGTCCATGAGCCGATCTGACCGGTGGACCGAGTTGGGGACGGTTCCTAACTCGGTCCATACAGCCGTTCGTGCATTTTCGATTGACAGCGTGTCATTCGATAGGTGACGATCGATTCATCCGGACACACCCCAACTGAAAGGTCAACGGATGAAGATGAAAGCAATTCGATCCCGACGGACGGCGCGGCCGGGGTCTTCGGCCATCGCCGTCCTGGCGGCCCTCGCGGTCGTCGCCACGGCAGCCGCAGTGCCCGCACCGGCCCATGCCGCGCCGAAGCCGCCGGACCACGACGACCTGGTGCGCATCGTCGAGAAGGCCGACCCGCACACGAAGACGACCGGTCGCGTCACCGCGTCCCACCGGACCGTGGGCGCGAGCGGCATCCGGGTGGAGATCGCCGCTCGCGGAGAGGCGGTGAGCGTCGGCGATGGGGCTGTGCTCGAGGCCGGCGGCGTCGACTACGTGTCGCGCGGAGTCGACGGGGGCTTCCAGGTCGCCGCGGTGATCAGCGACGCCTCCGAGACGGTGCAGCGGTACCGGTTCCGCGGCAGCCACCTCGAACTGACGGACGCCGGCTACGTGATCGTCCGGGACGGCGGCCCCACGGCCGAGCCGGTCGCGATCATCGATCCGGCCTGGGCCCGCGACGCGAACGGCGCGAAGGTTCCCACCCGCTTCGAGGTGAACGGGGACACCCTCACCCAGGTGAGCGACGTCACGGCGAACACTGCGCTCCCCGTCGTCGCCGACCCCCGGGTGCGGTCGACCTGGTACGGCTGGTCCGTCGACTTCACCAAGAGTGAGACCAAGTTGCTCGCCGTCGGCGGTGCGGGCTGCCAGACGGTCGCGGCCAAGGCTCCCTCAGGAGTTGGTCAGGCGATTCGACTCAGTTGTGTCTTCCTCGCGGGTTGGGCCGGTACGGCGATCGCCCAAGGGAAATGTGTCTCGGCGAAGGTCTTCAACCCGTATGTCTGGGTTCCGTGGATTGCCAAGTGCTACAAGTGATCAAGTACTGCAAGTGACTCGGAGGTGAGAGCATGGCGCTACTGCTTTGGGTAATCATGCTGGGATATGCAGCAGTCGACTGGGTGCTCGTCTGGAAAGGGGCGCCCCGGTGGGTTCTGATGACCCTGGCCGTGGCGGATGCAGCCTTCACCGTCTGGGTGGTTGCGACCCAGTTCGCTGTCGTCACCGTGTGGTGGCTCATCACCACGATGGCGCTATCGCTCGCGATCTCCTTCTGGTCGGACTCCCGCGTCCGCCGGAAGCAGTCCGAGCCGCGTCCCGCCGCGGGCTGAGCCGCTCGGCCGACGGAGGAGCGATCGGGCGAGTCGCCGCAGGTCGGAGCCGGTCGGAGGCTCCGGACGCGGGAAGTCCGCTCGATTGAAGGGGTGGGCCGGGTCGGGGGAAGGTCCCCGCCCGGTCCACGCCCTGAGGTGAGGGGAACATCGCTCAGGGTCATGGCCGGCTACTAATCACATGGTGGATCGAATTGCTACCAGTAAGGCGGAAGAGTGACTTCTGAATCCTTGGTCTGGGTGCTGACCATTCCCGTCGCGGCCTTCTACGGCTGGGCCATGTGGGTCTGGGCGAAGCTATGGCTGCGGATCGTGGCGACCGCCGTGTTCATGGCTTTCTGGTTCGTGGCGCCCGCCCTCGCGGGCATGGACGTCGTCTGGCGATACGCAATGCCAGCGATCCTGGTACTCGTGATGGTGGCCGTCCTCATCCGCCGATCCAAGACGGCGAACCGGGAGCGTCCGAGCGGCGACAGCGGCTGATCACCCGGGGCCAATGGCAGATCTCGCATCCGGTCTGCCAACCGCTGGCGCGCCACTCCCCGAACTCCTAGGCTGCGGCCGTGCCGAACCCGCACCCACCCCGGCGGCCGTCCGCTCCTGCGGTCTGGGTCGGCGTCGTCGTGGCCGTGCTGCTGCTGGGCACTGCCACGCTCGGCCAGCCCGCCGCGTTCCCCGCCGGCGGTGCAGGCTGGTGGCTGCCGGCCGACGGCAGCCGGCAGCGGTTCGCCGGGCCCACCGGCACCGTCGCCGCCGAGTGGGCGCTCGACCGGGCGGTCGGGCTGGTCGGCTCGGGACCGTCGGCGTTCCCGACCTGGCTCGAACTGACCTCCCTCGACTGGCAGACGGCGCCGCTCGTCCGGCTCAGCGCGGTCTCGTCCGCGTCCTCCGGTGCGGTCACCGGACGCATCGACACCCTGTTCAGCATCACCCCGGAGGGCCTCCGCACCGAGGTCGAGGCCCCCTCAGGTGGCGCGTCCCGCATCTACCTGCCCGGCCGGCTCGATCTGCCCGCCCTGCTGCGCGCCGGGCTCAGCTGGACCTCTCAGGGCTCCGTGGCGCTGCCGGACGCAGACCCCTCCGCCCGACCCGCCTACCACGCCGACTACACCTCCGAGCGCCCGGCCGACGCCGGCCTGGCGGCCCGCGCCTGCGTGGTCGTCACCATGACGCTGCGGGTGGACGGGCAGCCGGACGAACCGGGCCGGCGCACCTGGTGCCCGTCCTCGGGCATCGTCGATTACACGGACGCAGCAGGCGCCTGGCAACCCACCGACACCGCCCCACCCGCGAGCGTGGCTCCGGAGGCCGGATTCGACTGGAGCAGCGCCGACCGGCTCGAGTTCACCCCGGGCACCGTCAACCAGGTGGGCGCCGGCGTCCCCTTCGTCAGTCCGGTGGCACCGCCCGGCGTGGGGGCCGACGGCACCCTCGTCTTCGCCAACCAGGTGGTCGCCGACACGCTCGCCCTTGCCACGACCGCCGACCCGCCACCCGTGGCCTGGCGCGCCCGGGCCGGCGGGCACAACACCGCCGCCGCCACGCTCGGTGGCGTCACCGTGGTCGCCGGATCCTCCCGGTGGCTGGTCGGCTACGGGTCGTCCGGGCAGTGGCTGTGGCAGCAGCGGCTCGGCGACCTCGCCGTGGTCGCCCCGGTCCGGCTCGGCGACCTGGTGGTGGTAGCCACCCTCGACGGCGCGGTGACCGGCTACGACCTCGGCACCGGGACGCAGCGCTGGCGCCACACCGTTGCGGCCGAGGTGCGGGTGCCGCCCGTCGTCGCGGACGGCCGGGTGCTGGTCGTCGACCAGTCCGGCCGGCTCACCTGCCTGGACGGCGCCGGCGCCGAGCTGTGGACGTCCGACGTGGGCCGGATCGAGCACTTCGCGGTGAGCCCGGGGGACGCGCCGGCGGTCGTGCTCCCGTCCTCGGACGGCCCGCACGTGCAGGCGCTCTCGCTGGCCGACGGCAGTCGCCTGTGGCGGGTGCGTGAGGACACCACCGCGCGCGACGTGATCGCGCTCGACACGGTCGTGGTGCTGCGCGGCGACGCCGAGTCCGTCGCGCTCGACCCGGCCACCGGCACCCGGCGCTGGGCCTGGCACGACGCCCGCACCTACGCCGGCACCGGCGGCGGCGACCGCGTGCTGCTGCTCGGCTCCGACCGGCTCGTGCTGCTGGACGGGAGCGGGCGGCAGGTGCGGGAGTGGCCGATCTCGATCGGCGACCCGGCGACCGCCACCACGTACCTCGTCGCCGCCGGTCGCCGCGCGCTGGTCTATGGGCCGTCCGGGTTCATGGTCGGGGAGGCCCGATGAGCGCGCCCGCAGAGATCGTCGCCGCCGTCCGGGACGTGCTCCGGATCACCTTCGTCGAGCCGGTGCGGCACGGGCGCCCCCGCCCCCGCGAGTGGCCGCGCGGTCTGCCCGAGGTCGGCGTGGCCGTGACCGTCCTGTTCGGGCTGTTGGCCCTCGCGATCGTGTTCGCGGTGCCGTTGCGCGAGGGCGGCGAGCTCACCTACTCACCCAGCTCGTCCGACACCGTGCCGGTGCTGACCGTGCCGCTGCTGCTCACCGGCGTGCTGTTCTCGTTCATCCTCGCGGTCACCGCCGCCCTGCACGCGTCCTGGTGGCTGCGGCTGAGCCTGCTGGTGCTGGGCGCCGCCGTGGTCTTCTTCTTCGCGATCCGGGCCTGGTACAACCCGCTCCTGATCGGGGTGTCGGTGGTCTTCTACCTGGCCCTGGTGCTGTTCACGCTGGTCCGGGCCCGCCGCGCCTACGCGTGGTGGGAACTGGTCGTGGTCGCCGGCCTCCTGCTGGCAGCCACGGTGCTGCCGTGGCTCGCCCCCGCGGGCGAAGTCACCTGGGGGGTCGACCTGCGTGCGACCGCGCTGGACGGCGCACTGGTCAGCCTGCAGATCCTGATCCTGCCGGCGATGCTGGTGGCCGGCAGCGCTCCCGCACAGATCGTGGTCACCGGTGCCCAGGCCACCGCGTCCCGGCCGGTCGGGCGCGGGCTGTTCTGGACGGGCTTCGGCGTCGCGGTCGCCTGGCTCGCCGTGGTCACCTGGCTCGGTGTCGGCTCCGACGACCTCACCCCGTCCGCGATCGTCGGGGCGCTGGTCGCCCTGCTCGCGACGACCTCGCTGGTGGGCGTCCTGCTCTGGCGGGCCGACTACCGCACGCCGCCCGGGCCGGCGCGCTACCCGGAGGTCTGGGGCGGGTGGCTGTACCCGCTGGCCGTGGCGATGGTCGTGGCCAACGTCGTGACGCTCCCGGCGATCATCGTGCGCTCGCTGGCCACGGTCGTCGGGCTGCCCGAGGTGGCCGCCGCGATCGACGCCGGCCTGAACCTGTTCCTGGACAACAACCCCGGGGTGCTCGGACGCGGCCTGCTCGGACTGGTCGTGCTGGTGCTGGCGGTGCGGTTCGCGGGCCGCTCCCGGATGGTCGAGGCGGTCGCGCTCGGCGGGTTCGCCGTCCTCGTGCTGCTGGACGCGCTCGGCCTGGTGCCCGGCCTGCGGTTCCTGCACGACCGCAGTGCCGCGGCGATGGGCCTGCTCGCGTCCGTCGTGGCCCTGGCGGCGGCGCTGGTCGCGGCGGCCCGGCGGCGCTTCGGCAGGGACCGTGCGGTCGGGGTGCTGACCGTGGTGCTGCTGGCCGTCCTCTATCCCCACCGCGACCTGATCTCCGACCCGCTGACAACGGTGTTCGCCTCCACCGGCGCGGTCGTGCTGGTGTTCGGGCTGGCCTGGCGGGTGTTCACCGAGGCGGAGATCACCAGCGGCGATTCGCGGCGCTACCCGCGCTCGACCCGCGTCCTGCTGTTCCTGGCCAACGCCCTGCTCGCCACGACCGGCGTCGCCTTCGTGGCGCTGTCCCGGGGGCTCGGTACGGACGCCGACCCGACGGTGTGGGCCGAACTCGGCGACGCCACCCTCGGCGACCCGCTCTTCCTCGCGGGCCTGGTCGCCGGGCTGTGGCTCGTGCTGCGGCCGATCCCCCGCGACTTCGCTACCGGTAGTCGAGGACGCTACCCGAGTACGGGTAGCGTCCCGGATGGGCTGTAGCGAAGCGGGGGGATGGCGGGGTCAGGAGCCGGACGAGTCGAACAGCGAGGGTTCGAGCTGACGAGCGGCGAACCACTGGCTCCGGTAGTCCCGCACGATCGCCGGCCAGTCGGTCTGCACCGCGTTCACCCCGAGGGCGAAGACGGGGCCGTACGCCTCCTCCGGTGAGGTGGCGATCGCCAGTTCGTCGTCCAGGCCGCCGAAGAGGGGGATCCCGGTGGTCAGCGTCACCGTGTTCACGAACACGAACACCCCCAGCTTCTGGAACTCCTCGATCACCGACGGCGAGAACCACGGGTGCTGGCGGGTGTGGGTGATCAGCTCGACACCGACGGTGTTCAGTTGCGGGTCGTGCACCACCCGGTACACGTCGTCCGGGGTGGCGCAGATCGGCACGAACGGGAACTTCACCTCGAACGCGCGTAACCGGTCCAGCGCCGCCTCCTCCCAGGCGGGGCACTTCATCAGCAACTGGTGCGCCATGTACAGCCCGTCCAGCGCCTTCAGCAGGTTCGGCCAGCGCCACCAGGAGCGGTCGATGTTGAACAGTGCCCGGGTGTCCTTGAAGTTCCGCAGCACGGGCAGCAGGCGCTCCGCGCGCGCCGTCCGTCCGGGCCGGTCGACCCAGATGTAGGGCGCCTGGTCGATCTCGTGCGCGGTGAGCGTCTGCAGGTTCGCCTCGATGCCGAGCAGCTCGGCCTCGCAGCCGTCGTGGAACAGGTAGAACTCGCCGTCCCGGGACGCCGAGACGTCCAGCTCCACCATGCCCGCACCCTGCAGCATCGCCGCCCGGATACTGAGCTCGGTGTTCACCGCGACACTGCCGCCGGCACTGCCGCGGTGCGCGACGATCAGGACCTTGTCGGTGTCGATGACGTCATTGATGAGTGCGTTCATGGCAGCGAATTGGGGCTGGCCGAACATCACACCTCCGCGAGAATCGCACCGACCTCGTCGTCGGCACATCCCCGATGGTACCCACCTCCCCGTCCGGCTATTCGCGTTCGGCCCGCACCCCGCTCCCGAAGTGGAAGGATGGTCGAGGTTCAACCCGGCGACGAGGTGAGGCGAGCGCGCTCGCGTTCACCGATGAGGACGGGTGGCGCGAAGGCAGAGCAGAAGGAGTGTCATGGCCGAATTCCGCTACGAGGACATGCTGCCGATCGGGGAGGACACCACCCCCTACCGGCTCCTCACCACCGAGGGTGTGGAGACCGTCGAGGGGCCCGACGGACGCACGTTCCTGAAGGTCGCGCCGGAGGCGCTGGAACTGCTCGCCGAGACCGCGATGCACGACATCGCGCACTACCTGCGTCCGGCACACCTGGCGCAGCTGCGCACGATCCTCGACGACCCCGAGGCCAGCCCGAACGACAAGTTCGTGGCGCTCGACCTGATGAAGAACGCCAACATCGCCGCCGGCGGCGTGCTGCCGATGTGCCAGGACACCGGCACCGCGATCGTGATGGGCAAGCGTGGCCAGCAGGTGCTGAGCGAGGGGACGGACGAGCTGCCGCTGAGCAAGGGTGTGTTCGACGCCTACACGAAGCTGAACCTGCGCTACTCCCAGAACGCGCCGTTGACGATGTGGGAGGAGAAGAACACCGGTTCGAACCTGCCCGCCCAGATCGAGCTGTACGCCGACACCGCGCCGGGCCACGAGAACACCTACAAGTTCCTGTTCATGGCCAAGGGTGGCGGCTCGGCGAACAAGAGCTACCTCTACCAGGAGACGAAGGCGATCCTGAACCCGGCGTCGATGATGAAGTTCCTCGACGAGAAGATCCGCTCCCTCGGCACCGCGGCCTGCCCGCCGTACCACCTGGCCATCGTGGTCGGCGGCACGTCCGCGGAGTTCGCGATGAAGACCGCGAAGTACGCCTCGGCGAAGTACCTGGACTCGCTGCCGACCGAAGGGTCGATGAGCGCCCACGGGTTCCGCGACACCGAGCTCGAGGCGCAGGTGCTGGAGCTGACCCGGCAGATGGGTATCGGCGCCCAGTTCGGCGGCAAGTACTTCTGCCACGACGTGCGGGTGGTGCGGCTGCCGCGGCACGGCGCGTCCCTGCCGGTGGCGATCGCGGTGTCCTGCTCGGCCGACCGGCAGTGCCTCGGCAAGATCACGCCGGAGGGTGTGTTCATCGAGCAGCTCGAGACCGAGCCGGCGCACTTCATGCCGGAGACCACCGACGAGCACCTCGAGGGCGGCGACGTGGTCGAGATCGACCTGGGCCGGCCGATGCCGGAGATCCTCGCCGAGTTGAGCAAGTACCCGGTGAAGACCCGGCTGTCGCTGAACGGCACCGTGATCGTGGGACGCGACATCGCGCACGCCAAG
>JBDHZJ010000059.1:0-9242 GCA_039811825.1 Propionicimonas sp. | reverse complement strand
CAAGCTGGCCAGTATTGGCCGACTACGGCCGATACTGGCCACTTTGTGCGGTCAGGGCAGGCCGAGCCGGCGTCCGATCGCGGACGCGAGCGCGCCGGCGATCACCACGACGATGTAGGGCGCCTTCAGCTTCAGGGCGATCGCGCCGGCGGCCAGCGCGAGCAGCCGGGAGTCCAGCGCGATGCCCTGGCCCTTGCCGACGGTGTTCATCACGGTGAGCGAGGTGAGCAGGCCGACCGTCAGCGCGCCGGCGAGTTCGCCGACCACCGGACGATCGAGCAGCGCCTGGGGCAGCAGGTAGCCCGCGAGCTTGATCGCGTACGCGGCGGCGCAGGCCCCCAGCACCCAGAGCCACAGGGTCATTCGGCCACCGCCCGGTTCCGCCGGCGCTGCCAGGCCCACCAGCCGGCCGTGACCGCAGCGGCGATCAGCACCGGGATTCCGGGCGGAACCAGCGGCAGGGCGATGATCGTGGCCAGCGCCGCCACCACGGCCAGCGCGGCCGGGTCCCTGCCGTGCAGGCGCGGCCAGAGCAGGCCCAGGAACGCGGCCACGGCCGCGCCGTCCAGGCCCCACATCGCCGGGTCGCCCAGCGCGTTGCCGGCCAGCGCGCCGATCAGGGTGAAGGTGTTCCACATCACGAAGACGCCGGCCCCGGCCGTCCAGAAGCCGCGGACGCGCTCGTCGTGGTCGGTCTGGGCGGTCGCGGTGGCGGTCGACTCGTCGATGGTCAGCTGTGCCATCAGCGGGATCAGCCTCGCCGGTGGCCGGACCAGCGCCTTGAGCTGCATGCCGTAGACGCCGTTGCGGACGCCGAGCAGGGTGGCCGCCGCCCACGCCGCCGCCCCCGTCCCGCCGCCGCCGATCACGCCGATGAACGCGAACTGGGAACCGCCGGTGAACATCAGGCCGCTCAGCGCGCAGGTCTGCCACACGTCCAGGCCCGCGGTCACCGACAGGGCCCCGAACGAGATCCCGTACACGCCGACCGCGATCGCGATGGAGATCCCCATCCGTATCGCTGGGGTGAGCCGGGAGAACACGGCGCCAACGTAGCGCCCCCGTCCCCGCCGACTTGTCAGAATCTCATGCGGCTATAGCCGCATGAGATTCTGACAACTCGGAGAGAGGGGACGGGGATGGAGCGACGACTGGTGCCCACGCGGATGCCGGAGCGGACCACGCGCGACCGCCCGGTGCTGGACGCGCTGCTCGACGAAGTCCTCGTCGCCCACGTCGGGCTGAGCCTGCCCGAGGGTCCGCTGGTGATCCCGACCGGGTTCGCCCGCGACGGCGACCGGTTGGTCCTGCACGGTTCGACGGGCTCGCGGTGGATGCGGGCGCTGGCCGACGGCGCGGACGTGTGCGTCACGGTCACCGCCCTGGACGCGCTCAAGGTGGCGCGCTCGGCGTTCGAGTCGGGCATGCGCTACCGCAGCGCGTGCCTGTTCGGCCGCTGCGAGGTGCTGGTCGGCGACGACGCCGTCCGCGCGCTCGACGCCTTCACCGACCGCGTCCTGCCCGGACGCAGCGGTGAGGTGCGGCGCAGCACGCCGAAGGAACTGGCCGCGACGCTCGTGCTCGCACTGCCGATCACGGAGTGGTCGCTGAAGACCTCGGACGGCTTCGCCGAGGACCCGGCGTCCGACCTGGAGGGCGACGCGTGGGCCGGGGCGGTGCCGCTGCACACGACCTGGGGCGAGCCCGAGCCGAACCCGGACCTGCGTCCCGGCATCGACGTGCCCGCGTCCGTCCGCGCCCTGACGACCCTGGACCGAGTAGGGGACGGTTCCTAACTCAGTCCATTCTCAGGAAGTGGACCGAGTAAGGAACCGTCCCCTACTCGGTCCAGTGGCTAGCGGAGCGAGTCGGGCTCGTAGTTGGGGAAGGTGACGTCCTCGGCCTCGGTCACGTTGGTGCCGCGGGCCTCGGCGATCACCCGCATCAGGTGGTAGAGCACCAGTGCGGTGACGGTGCCGACGGTCACGCCGCCGAAGGTCATGTCGCCCAAGGTGAAGGTGAAGTTCGCGATGCCCATGATCAGGCCGATCGCGGCCGGGATCAGGTTCACCGGGTTGGTGAAGGCCACCTTGTTGTCGATCCAGATCCGGGCGCCGAGCAGGCCGATCATGCCGTACAGCACCGTGCCCGCCGCGCCGATCACGCCGGCGGGGATGGTGGCGATCGCCTGGCCGAACTTCGGGATGAAGGAGAGCAGGATCGCGATCGTGCCGGCGATCCAGTACAGCGCGGTGGAGTAGACCTTGGTGGCCGCCATCACGCCGATGTTCTCGGCGTAGGTGGTGGTGCCGGAGCCGCCGCCGAAGCCCGCGAGGGTGGTGGCGACGCCGTCGGCCAGCAGCGCGCGTCCCATGGTCTTGTCGTAGTTGCGGCCGGTCATCAGCGAGACCGACTTCACGTGGCCCACGTTCTCCGCGATCAGCACCAGCACCACCGGCAGGAACAGGGCGGCGACGTTGAAGTCCGGCGTCGGCAGGGTGAACTGGGGCAGGCCGATCCAGTCCGCGCTGCCCACGGCCGCGAAGTCGACCTGGCCCTGGACCAGCGCCGCGATGTAGCCGACCACGACGCCGAGCAGGATCGACAACCGCCCGATCAGGCCCTTGAACAGGACGGTGATCAGGACGATCGCGAACAGGGTGATCCAGCCGGTCACCGGAGCGGCCCAGAAGCCGGAGTTGTTCGCCTCGCCCCACGCGGCGGTGGCGAGGTTGAAGCCGATCAGCATCACGATCGTGCCGGTCATCACCGGCGGCATCAGCAGGTCGATCCAGTGCGACCCGGCCAGGTGGACGACGCCGCCCACGATCGCCAGCAGGATGCCGGTGAGCATGATGCCGAACAGGGACTTGCCGATGTCGCCGTCCATCTTGGAGGCGAGCACCGGGGCGATGAAGGCGAAGGACGAGCCGAGGTAGCTCGGCAGCTTGTTGCCCGTGATCAGCAGGAACAGCAGGGTGCCGACGCCGCTGAAGAACAGCGTGGCGGGGATGGGGAAGCCGGTGATCAGCGGCACCAGGAACGTGGCCCCGAACATGGCCACCACGTGCTGGGCGCCGAGCCCGACCATCTTGCCCCAGCCGAGGCGTTCATCGGGGGCGACCACGGCTCCCGGTTGGATCGTTCCGTTTCCGTGCAGCTTCCAAGCAGCCATCGCTGAGTTCCCCTTCGTCGAGCAGCCGAGCGAACTCTATTGGGGCGACGGACCGCGTCGAGCGGATCGGGGATCTGGTGAGATGGCCCCGTCAGGCGCGCGGGAGCGGTAACAATTCAGGTGCTTGTTCCCTGCGTCCGGAACGCCCCGGTGCCTAGATCCAGGACCGCAGCCACATCCGGGCGAGCCAGTCCTTGTACAGCATGAGCTGGTCGGTCAGCACCGGATAGATGTAGGCGAAGTCCAGCACCACGAGCGCGATCGCGACGCCCACGATGATCGCGCCGCGCCTGCGGTTCGGGCCGTCCGCGGGGCCGAGGATCAGCCCGAGCATCATCGCCAGGATCGTCACCGTGAACGGGATGATGCAGATCGCGTAGAAGAAGAACACCGGCCGGTCCGCGTTCGGGAACCACGGCAGGTACGTCGACATCGCCGCGATGATCGGGACGCCGAAGCGCCAGTCCCGTCCGGCGATCCACCAGATCAGGCCGGCGATCAGCGCGATGAACGCCATCCACCACAGCACGGGGGTGCCCATGCCCGAGATCACCCGGATGCAGGTGTCGTCCCCGGTGGCCCAGCAGCCGTCCACGCCCGGCTTGATGTCGTTCACCGCGTCGATGCCGATCGGGCGCGCCATCACCAGCCAGCCGATCGGGTGTGCGTCGTAGGGGTGGGTCTGCGACCGGATGTAGTCGCCGGTGTGGAAGCCGTAGATGTCCTGGTGGTACTTCAGGAAGGACGCCCACATCTCACCCAGGTGCATGGTCCAGGCGCTGTCGGGGTGGTTCGTCCCCCAGTCGCGGTCGTAGCCGCCGGTGCTGAACAGCCAGCCGGACCAGGACACGACGTAGATGATCGCCGAGACCACCACGAGCTTGATGAACGCAGGGATGCCGTCGATCAGCAGCGCCTGCCACGCCCGCCAGTCCGCCCCGGCCAGCCGGCGCGCGCCGACGTCCCAGAGCACGCTGAGCACGCCCATCGCGGCGAGCACGAAGACCGAGTTCCACTTGGTGCCCAGGGCCAGCCCGAACAGGACGCCGGCGGCGAGCCGCCAGGGCCGCCACCAGACGTAGGGCCCGAACCGTCCGCCGAGATCGAACTCGCCGAGCTTCTCCAGGTGGTCGGCGAGCCGGCGCCGGAACCAGTCCCGGTCGGCGACCACGCAGGAGACCGCCGCGACCAGGAAGAACGCCTGGAAGATGTCGAGCAGGGCGATCCGTGACATCACGAACGACAGCCCGTCGAAGGTGAGCAGGATGCCGGCGATCGCGCCGACGAGGGTGGAGCGGGACAGCCGCCGCGCGAACCGGATGGTGATGAAGACCAGCAGGGTGCCGAACACCAGCGGCATGAACCTCCAGCCGAACGAGTTCATCCCGAACAACTGCTCGCCGAGGCCGATCAGCCACTTGCCCACCGGCGGGTGCACGACGAATTCGGCGGTGTCCTGGAAGATGTCCACGCTGCCGGCGGCGACCTTCCCGTCCACGTCCTTCGGCCAGTTCTTCTCGTAGCCGAACAGCCACAGGGTCCAGGCGTCCTTGGCGTAGTAGGTCTCGTCGAAGACCAGCTTGTTCGGGTAGCCCAGGTTCACGATCCGGATCGCGAAGGCGATCGCGGTGATGGTCAGCGTGACCACCCAGCCCGCGAGCCGGTCGCGCAGCGCGGCCTGGCCGTCGCGGAGCCGCTCGATGGTGCTCAGTTCGTCGCGGTAGACCGCGCGGCGCAACCGCGGCCAGGCGCGCTGGGGAGTGACCGGGACGCCCCCGGGCTCGGCCCAGCCGTCGGGCTCGGCGTCGGTGTCGGTCCCGGAGTCGGCCAGGGTTTCGGTCTCGGCGTCGGCGGCGGGTTCGGTTCCGGTGCCGTCCTCGGCGTCGGCGTGGGCGACGGGTTCGGCTCCGGTGCGGTCCTCGGCGCCGATCGCGGGCTCGGCCCCGGGCAGGTCGGTCCGGGCTGCCTCCGCAGCCGGAGTCGCGACCTCCCCGTCCGGGGTGGGGCCCTCCGGGCCACCGGACGCGTCCCGGCCGCCGGGCCCCCACTCCGCTTCAGTCACGCCGACATCCTAGGTGGACGGCCGCAGGCGCAGCCGGAGCGCGCCGGAATCAGGAATACTGCACAGGTGGACGACAGGCGGGACGGTGGGCTGCTGGTGCTGGCGGGCACCCCGATCGGCAACCTCGACGACGCCTCGCCCGCACTGCGGCAGGCGCTCGAGGCCGCGGACGTGATCGCCGCCGAGGACACCCGCCGCCTGCAGGGCCTGCTCTCCCGGCTCGGCCTGACCAGCTCGGCGCGGGTCGTGTCCTACTTCGACGGCAACGAGGTCTCGCGCGTGGGCGGCCTGCTCGCCGCGCTCGCCGACGGGCGGACGGTGCTGGTCGTCTCCGACGCGGGGATGCCGACCGTCTCCGACCCCGGCTACCGGGTGGTGGCGGCGGCGGTGGAGGCCGGCTGGCCGGTACGGGTGGTGCCCGGCCCGTCCGCGGTGCTGGTGGCGCTGGCCCTGTCCGGGCTGCCGACGGACCGGTTCTGCTTCGAGGGCTTCCTGCCGCGCAAGGGGGGCGAGCGCCGGCGCCGGCTCGCCGAACTGGCCGCCGAACCGCGCACGATGGTGTTCTTCGAGGCGCCGCACCGGCTCGCGGAATTCCTGGCCGACGCGCGCGCCGCGTTCGGCGACGACCGGCGGGCCTCGGTCAGCCGCGAGCTCACGAAGACCTACGAGGAGACCCGCAGGGGCGATCTGGCCGAACTCGCCGCGTGGGCCGCAGACGGGGTGCGCGGCGAGATCACCGTGGTCGTCGCCGGGGCCGCGCCGAGTGCGCTGACGGTGGCGGACGCCGTCCCGCTCGCGCTCGAGCGGGTGGCGGCGGGCGAGTCGTTCTCGGCCGCGGTGGCCGGGGTGGCCGCCGACACCGGGGTGCCGCGCAAGGCGCTGTACGCGGCCGCCCTCGACGCCCGCAAGGAGCAGCGCGATGAGTGATCGTACTTCAATGAAGGACAAACTGCCTCCGGAGCCGGAAGCACTCCCGGCGCCGACCACGGACGCGCACACCCACGCGCTGAGCACGGCGGAGTACAGCGGCCTGGCCGTCGCGGACGCGCTGGCGCGGGCCCGGGCGGTGAACGTGACCCGGATCGTCGAGGTCGGCACGGACGTGGCGTCCTCCGCGGCGGCGGTCGAGCTGGCCGCGCAGTACCCCGAGGTGGTGGCTGCCGTGGCGATCCACCCCAACGACGCCGCCCGGCTAGGCGACCGGCTGGACGCGGAACTGGCCCGGCTGGAGGCGCTCGTCGACTCCTCCGACCGCGTCCGCGGGGTGGGGGAGACCGGCCTGGACTACTTCCGCACCACCGACGCCGAGGGGCAGGCGCGGCAGAAGGTCGCCTTCGCCGCCCACATCGGCTGGGCGAAGCGGTACGACCGTGCGCTGGTCATCCACGACCGGGACGCCCACGCCGACGTCCTCGACGTGCTGGCCGCGGAGGGTTCGCCGGAGCGGGTCCAGATGCACTGCTTCTCCGGCGACGCGGACTTCGCCCGGGCCTGCCTCGACCGCGGCTACTGGCTGTCGTTCCCCGGCACGATCACGTTCAAGGCCAACGACGTGCTGCGCGAGGCGCTCGACATCACCCCGCTCGACCGGTTGCTGGTCGAGACCGACGCCCCGTACCTCACGCCGATGCCGTACCGCGGCCGGCCCAACTCCAGCTACCTGGTGCCGCACACGGTGCGGTTCATCGCCGAGCGCCGCGGGATCGACCTCGCCGAGCTGTGCACCCGGCTCGCGGCCAACGCGTCGGACCTGTTCGGCGACTGGGGCGCCCCCGAACCTGTCCCTGAGGAGCGGTCGCGAGGGACGAGCGGACGTGTCACGAAGGCGCCGCCTGATGCCTGACGCCCTGCTCGACCCCCGGACGATCCGCGCGCTCGCCGCCGAACTGGACCTGCGCCCCACCAAGCAGCGCGGCCAGAACTTCGTGCACGACGCCAACACGGTGCGCCGGATCGTGGCCGCGGCGGGCGTGCGTCCCGACGACGTGGTGCTCGAGATCGGTCCCGGGCTGGGCTCGCTCACGCTCGGCCTGCTGGAGGCGGCCGGCCAGGTGGTCGCCGTGGAGATCGAGCACAGCCTGGCCGAGCGGCTGCCGCGGACGGCGGCCGAGCGCCTGCCCGGACGCGCCGACCGCCTGCGCGTGGTCGAGGCGGACGCGCTCACCGTGGCCGCGCTGGACGATCCGCAGCCCACCCTCGTGGTGGCGAACCTGCCCTACAACGTGAGCGTGCCGGTGCTGCTGCACGTGCTGGCGCGCTTCCCGGACGTCCGCGGCGGCCTGGTCATGGTGCAGGCCGAGGTGGCCGACCGGCTGGTCGCCGGCCCGGGCTCGAAGACCTACGGCGTGCCGTCGGTGAAGCTCGCCTGGTACTGCTCGGCCCGGCGCGTCGGCAGCGTGCCGCCGTCGGTGTTCTGGCCGGTGCCCAACGTGGACTCCGGACTGGTCGAACTGGTCCGCCGCGACCCGCCGGCCACGACCGCGACGAGGGAACAGGTGTTCACCGTCGTGGACGCCGCGTTCGGGCAGCGGCGCAAGATGCTCCGCACGGCGCTGTCCGGGCTGTTCGGGTCCTCCGCGGCGGCGTCCGCTGCCCTGGCGGAAGCGGGGGTCGATCCGCAGGCCCGCGGCGAGGTACTGGGCATCGCGGACTTCGTGAAGATCGCCGAAGCCCTGTCGCGGCGAGTGGGATAGCCTCGCGACTATGGCATCCCCGGTGACCGAGCCCGAGGCCATTCGCGTCCGGGTGGCCGGCAAGGTGAACCTCGCCCTGCGCAGCGGCCCCCGGCGTCCGGACGGCTACCACTCGCTGGCCACCGTGTTCCAGGCGGTGTCGCTGTTCGACGAGGTGGAGGCGAGCTGGGCCGAGCCCGGCCGGTTCACCGTGAAGGTGGTCGGGGAGCAGGCCGCCCAGGTGCCGACCGGGGACGACAACCTGGCCGTGCGCGCCGCCCGGCTGCTGGCCGGCGCGGCGGCGAAGCCGTCGCTGGGCGCCGAGCTGGTGATCCGCAAGGCGATCCCCGTCGCCGGGGGCATGGCCGGCGGCTCCGCGGACGCCGCGGGCGCCCTGCTGGCCTGCGCGGTGCTGTGGGACCTGGACGTCTCTCCCGACGAACTGCGCACGCTGGGCGCCCAGATCGGCGCGGACGTGCCGTTCTGCCTGGCCGGTGGCACCTCGCTCGGTACCGGCAGGGGCGACCGGCTCGCCCCGGTGCTGAGCCGCGGCAGCTACCACTGGGTGCTGGCGTTCAGCGACGGCGAGCTGTCCACGCCGGCGGTGTTCGGCAAGTTCGACGAACTCGGTCTCGGCAGCGACCCGCTGGAGGCGCCCCCGGAACTGCTGAACGCCCTGGTCAGCGGCGATTCCGCGGCGCTCGGGCGGACGCTGGTGAACGACCTCGAACCCGCCGCGCTCGCGCTGCGTCCCCAGCTCGCGCTGGTGTTGGAGGCGGGCCGGGACCTCGGCGCGCTGGCGGCGATGGTCTCGGGGTCGGGCCCGACGGTGGCGTTCCTGGCGGCCAACGAGTCGGACGCGGTGGACCTGTCGGTGAAGCTGTCCGGTGAGGGCGTGTGTCGTGCGGTGAAGCGGGTCAGCGGCCCGGTACCCGGCGCTCGCCTGGTGGTCTGAGCGCGGCGCTCAGGTCGGCGGCTCGGTCCAGGACGCCTCGGCCTCCGGAGAGGGCACGACGTCCTCGCCGCGCCCGGGCATGATCCGCGCGACCAGCAGCAGCCCGGACAGCAGCAGGGCGGGCACGAACATCGTCTTCTGGATGCCGATGGTGCCGACGAGGTAGCCGATCAGGGCCGGGGCGATCAGGAACGTGGCGTAGCCGAAGGTGACCACGACGGCGAGCCCGCGTCCGCCCGCGGTGTGGCCGGCCACGGCGTAGACCTGCGGGGCGATCATGCCGATGCCCAGGCCCACCAGGGACCAGCCGACCAGCAGGACGGGCAGGTTGCTGCCGATCGCGACCACGAGGTAGCCCAGCGCCGAACACGCGCCGCC
>JBDHZJ010000058.1:0-9282 GCA_039811825.1 Propionicimonas sp. | reverse complement strand
GGTGCCCCTGGACGGGCTGTGGCCAGAGCTGCCGCACCGGCCCCCGCCTGAACCCTCCGGCGGCGAGGTGCTCGCCACCGCCGCCTGGACGCGCAGCCAGCGCCTGAGCGCGGAGCAGGCGGCGACCTGACATGGAGTACGTCGCCTTCCTGATCGAGGACACCGGGCAGCACATCGGCTGCCTGCTCAACCCCGAGACCGTCGTGATGACCCGGACGGCCGGCGTGGAGGCCCGCCGCTCCTCGGGCGGGCGGCTGACCGGCGCCGGCCTGGCCGACGACCCGCTGATGTTCACCGGCGGCGGCCGGACCGAACTGAAGCTCGACCTGCTCTTCGACGTCGACCTCGCGCCGAGCCACGTCGAGGTCTCCGACGTGCGGCAGATGACCCGGCCGATCTGGGCCCTGGCCGAGAACTCGGCGGAGGTGGAGCGCCAGCTGCGCCCGCCGCTGGTAATGCTGCTGTGGGGCCTGGCCTGGTCGATGCCCGGCGTGATCACCGAGGTCGCGGAGCGCTTCGACCGGTTCAGCGCGGACGGCTCGCCGCTGCGCTCGTGGCTGCGGCTGACCTTCGTCCGGATCGGGACCGCCGCGGACCGGGAGGGCGGGGAGTCGTTCGAGCTGACCCGCCGGCTGCCGCCGGTGGACCTGACCGCGCCGCCGGTCGCCTCGATGCCCGTCCCCGGGGACGGCAGCGAGGCCGACCCCCGCGGCACCGGGGCCACCATCGACCCGGCCCGGCTCGGGCTGCTCTCGCTGGCCGCGTTCGGCAACGAGCTGCAGTGGAAGGAACTGCTCACCTACAACGACATCGACGACCCGCTGGACTTCACCGGCCCGCTGGCGGTGCCGCCGTCCGGGGAGGGCCCGCGATGAGGGCGCTGGCCGGGCTGCCCGAGCTGTTCGTCACCGTCGGCGGGCGGCGGCTCGCGTCCGCGGACTCGGCGGCCATCATCACCATCCGGGTGCGCACCGCGCTCGCCCAGCCCGCCCAGTGCGCGCTGTGCTGGGCCGCGGAGAGCCCGCTCGGCGTCGACCCGGCCGTCGGGGACGCGCTCACCGTCGAACTGGGCGGCCACTCCCGGCCGCTGTTCGCCGGCGAGGTCACGGTGGTCGAGTACGGCTACGCCGCCGACACCGGACGCCAGCTCCGCGTGCGGGCCTACGACCCGTTGCACCGGCTGCGCAACCGCCGCTCCAGCCGGGTGCACCCCGACACCGACCTCGCCGGGCTCGCCACCGCGCTGGTCGCCGGCACCGGGCTGGGCGTGCAGGCCCCGGGGCTCGCCCTCGGGGACGTGTATCAGTGCGGCCGCTCCGACCTCGACCTCCTTGTGGAGCAGTCGAGCCGAGCCGGTCGCTACCCGCTGGTGTCCGGCGGCACCCTCGTCCTGGCCGACCTCGCCGGCGACGGCGAGCCGGTCGAACTCGGCTACGGCACGCAGGTCCACTCCGCGGAGGTGGAGGTGAGCAGCGAGCCCGCGTTCCGGTCCGCCGAGGTGTCGTGGTGGCAACCCGCCGACGCGGGGTCCGGCGGGCACACGGCGGGCACCGCGCGGGCGGGCGCCGACGTCCGCGCCGACCCGGACCCCGAGCGGGTGGGCGGTGGCGGCCCGCTGGTGCGGGTGGACGACCTCGCGCCCGCCGAGGACCTGGCCCAGGCCGAACTCGACGTGCGGCGCGCCGGGGAGGTCACCGCCACCGTGGTCGCCGAGGGCAATCCGGACCTGCAGGCGGGCGCGCGGATGCGGCTGACCGGGCTGCGGGGAAGCCTGGAGGGGGTCTACCCGATCACCGAGGCGGTCCACGAGATCAGCGCGTCGGGCTACGAGACCACGGTGTCCACCCGCCCGCCGGCGCCTCCGCCGCCGCGTCCGCCCGACCAGGTGACGCTCGGCGTGGTCACCGACGTGTCGGACCCGCAGGACGGCGGCAGGGTCCGGGTCGACCTGCCCGCCTACGGCGTGCCCACCGGCTGGGCCCCGGTACTGCTGCCCGCGGCGGGCGCCGACAAGGGCGTGGTGGCGCTGCCGGACGTGGACGACACGGTGCTCGTGCTGCTGCCCGGGCGCGACCCGGCGCACGCCGTGGTGCTCGGCGGGCTGTACGGCTCGCTCCGGGCGCCGGCGGCCGGCTCCCCCGAGCGGGGCCGCACCCTGCTGCTGCGCACCGCCGACGGCCAGGAGGTCAGCCTGGACGGTTCCGGGCACGGGATCAGCCTCACCGACGGCCACGGCTCGCAGATCAGCCTCGCGCCCGACCTGCTGCGGATCACCGCGGCCACCGACCTGGTCATCGAGGCGCCCGGCCGGGCGCTGCGGATGCGCGCGAGGACCGTGGACTTCGAGGAGGCGTCGTGAAGGTGCTGGTGCTGCCGGGCGTGCTGCGCTGCGGCCACGACGGGAAGGTCGCGAACGTCGCGTCCCAGCAGTGGGTGCGGGTGTCCGGGAACCCCGTCCTGGTGGCCACCGACCCCGAGGGCAGGGACATCTCGATGTGCCCCAACATCAGCACGAACACCAAGCAGTGCCAGCACACCCTGGTGGTGTTCCGCGGCTACTCCGGCTTCATCCGGATCGACGGGCACCAGGTCTGCCTGGACGCCGTCGAGGGCTTCACCGACGGCGTGCCGCCGTCGCACTACACGGTGCGGGACCCCGGCCAGCAGTTCGTGGGGGCCGACGCATGACCGGCGTCCGGTACCGCGCGGCGGCGTTCGTGCTGCCCGACTTCGACGGCGCGGGCCCGGCGGGCCTGCGGATCGACGCCCGCGGCCGCCTGGCCACGGTCACCGACGCCGCCTCGATCCGGCAGGCGCTGC
Organism: Propionicimonas sp.; assembly: GCA_039811825.1. GTDB lineage: Bacteria > Actinomycetota > Actinomycetes > Propionibacteriales > Propionibacteriaceae > Propionicimonas. The sequence continues at coordinate 6,462 of JBDHZJ010000058.1, read as the reverse complement.
TGCTGCTCCTCTCCACCCGCCCGGGCGAGCGCGTGAACCGGCCCGCCTACGGCTGCCACCTGTGGCGGCTGGCGTTCTCCGCGGCCGACGACACCACCGCCGGTCTGGCGATCCACTACGTGTCCCGCGCCGTGCAGCGCTGGGAGCCGCGGGTGCTGGTGCTGGACGTCACCGCGGGCGTGCCCGCCGACGACCCGGCGGTGCTGGAGGTGCGGCTGCGCTACAAGGTGTTGAGCACCCAACTCGAGGACGAAGTGGCGGTGGCGATCCCCGCCCTGGACACGGGAGGGACGGCATGAGCATCCCGGTACCCAGACTGGACGACCGCAGCTTCGCGGACCTGGTCGCGGAGGCCACCGAGCGGATCCGGCAGCTCGATCCGGAGTGGACGGACCTGTCGGTGCACGACCCCGGCGTGGTGCTGGTGGAAGCCTTCGCCCACCTGACCGACGTGTTGCTGTACCGGCTCAACCGGGTTCCCGACCGCCTCTACGCCACGTTCCTCAACCTGCTCGGCACCAGCGTCGGGCCGCCGGGGGGCGCGACCGTGGCCCTGGTCTTCAGCCGCACCACCGCGACCGGGCCGGTCGTGATCCCGCGGGGCACCCGGGTGACCTGCCCGCCGGGCGTCCCCGGTGCACCGCAGCCGCTGTTCCTCACTGTCGCCGAGGCCACGATGGCCGCCGACGAGTCCGAGGTGAGCGTGCGCGCCGCGGACGTCACCCTGCACGACGCGGTGCCGCTGGGCATGGGCAGCGGCGCACCGGGGCAGAGCTTCTCGCTGCCCGCGGCGCCGCTGGTGGCCGGTCCGGGGGTGGCGATCGGGGTGCAGGCGCCGAGCGCGGCTTCGGTCGGCGCGGGCGAGGCCGTGATCGTGGCCGGAGAACCGTTCCGGATCGGTCGCGAGGTGGAGGTCTTCGCCGACGCGCAGCCCGGCGAGCTGGTCTACCGGCTCGACCGCAGCGCCGGCATCGTCACCTTCGGGGACGGGGAGCGCGGCCGGGTGCCCGAACCCGGGATGGCGGTGCGGGCCTGGTACCGCACCGGTGGCGGCGCGCGCGGCAACGTCGCGCCCGGCCGGCTGACCGTGCTGCGCGACCCGATCGCCGGGGTGCAGGTGACCAACCCCGAGGCGGCCACGGGCGGGCGCGAGGCCGAGCCGCTCGCCTCGGCGCTGCGCCGCGGCCCGCAGGAATTCCAGTCCCGGGACCGGGCGGTGACCGCGCGGGACTACGAGGTGCTCGCCACCCGCAGCGGCGGGGTGGACCGTGCGTCCGCGCGCACCCGCCGCGAGGCGTGGGCCTTCGCCTCGCCGGGCGAGGTCGAGGTGGTGCTGGTGCCGCACGTCCCGGCCGACCAGCGTCCCGATGGCCGGCTGACCCACGAGGTGCTGGCCGCGAACGCGCGCGAGGAGGTGCGCACGGAGGTGGCGGCCTACCTCGCCGACCGCGCCACCATCGGCGCGATCCCGGTGGTGGAGTGGGCGCAGTACAAGCAGGTGGCGGTGGACGCGAAGGTCGTGGTGCGGCCGGACGAGGACCCGGAGGCGGTCCGGACCCGGATCCTGAGCCGGCTCGCTGCGGCGATCAACCCGGTGGCGAGCGGCGAGGACGACCTCGGCGCGGGGTTCGGGCGGCCGCTGCGGGTGTCGAACCTGTACCGGGCGCTGGAGCAGGCCGAGCCGGGCGTCCGCTACGTCGAACGGGTGCGTCTGGAGCTCGCCGAGACCCCGGACGCCGACGCGACCGAACTCGTCCGCGCCGAGGGCCAGCCGGGCACCTGGTTCGTCGCGCAGGGCGAGGTGCTGTTCCGCAGCACGAACTCCGGTGACGGCTGGGAGGCGTGCGCCCGGTTCCCCGGCGAGCGGATCCGGGTCGTGGCCCCGTGGCCCTCTGCGTCCGCCCGGGCGACGACGCTCGACCTGCCCGGCCACGTCGCCGTCGCGACCGACCACGGCGAGGCGGGCCGGATCTACGTCAGCGGCGACCTGGGCACCTCGTGGGGCCGGCTCGCCGAGCTGGGCTTCGGGCTCGCCGGGCTGGCCTGGGTGGACCGGGCCGGCACGCCGACCGTGCTGGCTGCCGGGGAGAAGGGGCTCTACGAGGTGCCGCTCGTGGCCGGCGCGGCGCCGGTGCAGAACCTCGTCGACAGCCAGCACCCCGACCGCGGCTTCCAGGCGATCACCACCTTCACCGACCTGCGCGGACGGGTGGGCGTCGCCCTCGCGGCGGAGGCCGCCGGGGGCGTGTGGCTGTCCGCGTCCGCGGGTTCGCCGGACTCGTTCCGCCAGGTGCGCGCGGCCGGCGAGGAGATCCGTGCCCTCGGCGTGCAGTACGACGGCCCGAGGGTGTTCCTGTGGGCACCGCGGGCGGCACCGGAGGGCGACGGCACCGGCTGCATCCGGCTCGCCATCGACGAGCTCGGCAGCGTGGACGCGCCCACGCTGTCCGGGCGCTGGGAGGAGCTCGCGGCCAACTGGACCGGCGGCAGTTGCTGGCAGGTGACGGTGGTCGGCGACCGCGCGTACGCAGCCAGCCAGAGCGCCGGCGTCCTCGTGCTGGAACTCGGCAAGGCCGAGCTGGCCTGGGCCCAGCCGGACGTCAACTGCGGGCTGCCGCTGCGGGACCGGCGCCGGTTCGTCCCGCTGTCCGGGGTGTCCGGCGCGATCGACGCCACCGGGCAGGCCGTCCTGCTGGCCGCCGGCGCGGGCGGGGTGCACCGCTCCCACGACGGCGGCGCGGCCTGGCGGAGCTGTTCCGCGCGCGTGGTGGACGACGTGGTCACCGTGCCGTCGTCGTGGCTGTTCAGCTCCGGCGAGCACCGGGTGGAGGTGAGCGCCGATGGCTAGGACCTCGCTGCTCGCGGCCCTGCCCCAGGTGTTCGCCGACGCCCACGTCGAGGGGTCGCCGCTGGCCGCCCTGGTCGCGGCCGCGGACGACATGCAGCAGCCGGTGGCCGAGGTGCTCGACCACCTGGAGACCGCGGTCGACCCGTTCCGGTCCAGCGACGCGGTGGCGTGCTACCTGGCCTCGTGGGTCGACCTGGACTGGCTCACCATCGCCGAGGCCGAGCGCAGCCGCTGCACCCTGCCCGGCGGCGTGCCGCCGCTGCGCGACCTGATCGCCGCGGCCGCCGAGCTGTCGACCCGGCGCGGCACCGCGTCCGGGATGGTCCGGTTCCTGGAACTCGCCACCCGGGTGAACGGCTTCGCCGTCCACGACGCCGGCGGGTTCCGGCTCGTGGTCGACGTGCCCGCCGGGGCAGAGCCGCAGCGCGAGGCGGTGGCCCGGATCGTCGCCGCGATCAAGCCCGCCCACGTCACCGCGACGCTCAGCGCCCCCGCCGTGCCCGCCGCGCCCGCAGCCCCCGAGCCGGAACCGCCGGCACCCGCTCCCCCCGTGGACACCGAACCGTCCAGCGATCCACCGACCGCACCCGAGGAGCCCGGATGAGCACCATCGCCCTGACCCTGCCCGCCACCACGGTGACCACGGCCGACGGCACGGCCACCCTCACCGCGTCGGTGACCAACTCCGCCGCAGTCCCGGCCCGGATCGTCCTGGGGGCCTTCGGGCCGGCGGGCGCCACCGAGCCGGGCGGCACCGCCTGGACCACGATCGAGCAGCCGCTGCGCGAGGTCGGCCCGGGCGCCACCGAGCAGTTCACGATCACGTTCGCCCCGGCGGCGTCCGTGGCGGCCGGGACGTACCCGGTGCGGTTCATCGCCTACAGCGCCGACCAGGCTCCGGAGGAGCACGCCGACCAGGCCCGGCAGGTGGACGTCGTGGTGCCCGCGCAGGCCGTGGCCACCCCGAAGCCCTTCGTCTGGTGGCCGTGGGCGGTCGCTGCGGGCCTGCTGGTGGTGCTCGGCGTGGTGGCCTGGCTGCTGCTCCGTCCGGGCGACGGCCCGGTGACCCCGTCCCCCTCGCCGACGGGATCGCCGACGGCGAACCCGTGCGCGGCCCCCTGGGTGCCCCGGCTGACCCGTCCCGAGGACCTCACCTGCGTGACCCCGGCCAGCGCGGCCGAGGTCGTCTTCGACAACAACCCGGCTGTCCAGGCCGAACGCAGGGCCGGCGGCGGCGCCTACGGCCCGGACACCTGCAACCAGGGCTGGGTGTGGCGTGAGGCGTACGACGGCGACCACGTCTGCGTCACCGGGGCGACCCGCGCGCGGACCGCTGAGGAGAACAAGCCGGGCTACACCAACCCGCCGTCGAACCCGCCGAGCTGGAAGTACCCGGAGACCTTCCGGGCGACCGCGATCCAGACCGCGATCATCGTCACCGCGACGAAGCCCTGATGGCCGAGGGCAGCCGGCGCCCGCTGGTGGTGCTGGGGATCCTCGCCGTGCTGGCTGTCGCGCTGTTCGGGTTCGGTGTGGCGGCCGGCCCCCGCGGCGCGGACGCGGAGTGGCCCGACCCGTTCGGGTCGTTCCGGCCGGGCGACTCGCTGCGTCCGGACGAGCTCACGGTCGAGTCCGGCTCGTGCGCCGTCGGCGACGAGGTCGCGTTCACGAGTGGCTGCGTCCTCGTCGTCGCGCCGGTCGAGGGCGGCTGGCCGTGGCAGCGGGTCACCCGGACGGCGCGGCTGGTGGCGAAGGAGGGCCCGGTGCGGGTGTCGCTGGTCGTGCAGGGCGAGCCCCTGCGCACCGACCTGACGCCGGGCAAGGACGTCCGGCTGGTCTTCACCGCGGACGGCGGCCGGCTCGGCCTGGCGTGCCTGGGCCTCGGCGGGTGCCGGGTCGCCCTGGCCGAGGACGGCCCCTGATGACCGGCGAGGTGCGCAGGCCGCTGTTCTTCATCGCGGCGTTCGCGCTGCTCCTGGTCGTGCTGGTGGAGCTGGGATCGGGGTTCGTGATCGGTGGCGGCTCGGCGGGGCCGGTCGGGTCGCTCGCAGCGGGGGTGCCGGGAGTCGAGTCGGACATGATCGAAGGGGTCGACGCCGACAGCCCGCCAGGGAGCGGGATCGGCTACCTGGTGCTGGTGGACGGGTTCCTGCTGTTCAGCGTGGCGATGCTGGGCCTGAGCTTCCTGCTCAGCCAGCGGCTGTACGGCCGGATCCAGGGCGTCGCCACCCTCGTCGTGTCGTTCCTGTGGCTGCTCTGGTCGCTGGTGATGGCCCTGGCCGCGTTCGTGCTGCTGATGGTGATGATCGGGTTGTTCGTGGCCGCGCCGTTCGGCACCATCGCGTACCTGGCGATCTGGGGCTCCTTCCCGAAGGGGGAGGCGGCGACGGTGCTCGGCCTGCTGCTGTTCCTGAAGCTCGTGTTCCTCGGCTTCCTGGTGTTCAGCCAGCCGAAGTTCCTCAAGATCATCGCCCTGATGATCCACGTCGCGCTGTCGTTCGTGCTGCAGCTGGTGCTGGGGCTGGTGCAGGGACTGCTGCCGTTCGTCCTGGTCAGCATCGGCGACGAGCTGCTGGCCCTGGTGATCGCGATCGTCGCGATCGTGGGCTCGCTGTTCAGCCTGGTCTCCTCGCTGCCCGCGGTGGTGAACGCGGTCCGCGTGTCCGCGTCCCGGCGGCAGTGACGCGGATCGGGGACGGTTCCCATTCCGCGTCGCCCGGCCCTGTCTACCCTGTTCGCGTGCGGACCTTCACCAAGACCGAGGACGGGCGGCTGCGCCGCTGCGACCAGGAGGCGGCGGGGCTGCGCTGGCTGGCCGCGGCCGAGGCGTCCGGGGGTACCGCCGTGGCGCGGGTGGTCCGGGCGTCGCGCACCGAGCTGGAACTGGAGCACGTGGACGAGGTGCGGCCGACCCGCGAGGCGGCCCGGCGGTTCGGCGCGTCCCTGGCCCGCACCCACGCCGCGGGCGCAGGGTGGTTCGGCTGCCCGCCCGGGAACTGGCCGGGCGGGGAGTTCGTCGGACGCTCCCGGCAGCCCTACGTGCTCGACCCCGGTCAGGCGCCGGCCACGTGGGGCGCCTTCTACGCCGACCGCCGGATCGCGGTGTTCGCCGCCCGGATGCGGGATCGCGGCCTGGTCGATGCGCGCGAGGCAGCCGTCTACGACCGGCTCTGCGACCGGTTGCGCGACGGCGACTTCGACGTGCCGCAGCCCTCGCTGGTCGCGGGCGCGGTGGCGCGCGTCCACGGCGACCTGTGGTCGGGCAACGTGCTCTGGGACGGCGGCCCGACCGGTGCGGTGCTGATCGATCCGCTGGCCCGGGGGGACCACGCGGAGTCCGATCTCGGCATGCTCGCGCTGTTCGGCCTGACCCACCTCGACGAGGTGTTCGCCGGCTACGCCGAGGCGTCCCCGCCGGCGGACGGCTGGCGCGATCGCCTCGCCCTGTACGCGCTGTCGCCGCTGATGTTCCACGCGCTGTTGTTCGGCGGCGGCTACGGTGCCGAGGCTCTCGCCGTCGCCCGCCGCTACACCTGACCGGACCGAGTTGGGGACGGTTCCTTACTCGGTCCACCCACCACCCTCACCCACCGCGGACCAGGTTGGGGACGGTT
>JBDHZJ010000057.1:0-9282 GCA_039811825.1 Propionicimonas sp. | reverse complement strand
CGCAGCTCACCGGTCGCGTTGATGATCTCCACGTGCTCGGACATGAAGCGTCCGATCACCTCGATCGAGTCGCATCCGCAGTAGCTGCACATCCCATTTCCTTTTTCTACATACCGTCATATAGAAAATAGCACTAGAGTGGCACCATGCGCACCTCAGCAAGGCTCGGGCCCGACCCGATCCGCACCGACCGGCCGCGGGACGCGGGCCTTCGCGTGCTGCGTGCGCTGGCCTCCCGGGAGTCGGCGACGCTCGCCGACCTCGCAGATGCCCTCGGCGGCCACCCGAACACCACCCGTGCCCAGCTCGAGCACCTGGTCGCCGCGGGGTTCGCCACCGCGCTGGACCTGCCCGCCTCCGGACGTGGACGACCGGCACACGCCTGGGCCGCGACGATCGCCGGGCGCCAGGTCGCCGGCGAGGACCCCAACCTGGACGGCCAGGCAGCGCTCCTGGAGGCCGTCGCCGAACACCTCGACCAGACCCCGGACCCGGTCACGGCCGCGCACGCCATCGGCCTCGGGTGGGGACACCGGCTCGCCGCGAGCGGGGCCGACGGCCTCGTCCCGATCCTGGCCGCCCAGGGGTTCACCCCCGAGGAGCAGGACGACGGCATCGCTCTGCGCACCTGCCCCCTGCTGGCCTCGGCCCGGCAGCGGCCGGCGGTCGTGTGCGGCATCCACCAGGGTCTGATCGACGCCATCGCCCCCGCGACCTGGGCACTCGAACCGTTCGCGACCCAGGGCGCGTGCCTGCTCCGCCGCCGTGGAGGTGCAGCGTGAACGACGCGCCGAGTCCGCTGACGGCAACGGTGGTCACGGTCTCGGACGAGATCGCCTCAGGCCGGGACGTGAACCGTGCGGGGCGGGTTGCGGTCACCGAACTGGCCGGGCACGGGATCGAGGCGGACCTGGTGGTCGTGCCCGACGATCCCGACGCCATCCGCGCGGCCGTGCGGGGGGCGATCGACCGGGGCTCCCGGCTGGTGATCACCAGCGGTGGTACCGGGATCGGCCCCAGCGACGTCACCGTCGACGCGGTCGCTCCGCTGCTGAGCTACCAGGTGCCGGGCATCTGCGAGGAGATCCGGCGCCGGGGCGCGGAGCACGCACCGGTCGCGCTGGTCTCCCGAGAGGTCGCCGGCGTCATTGTGGGCACGCCGTCCACCTTCGTCCTGACCGCGCCCGGCTCCCGTGGCGGCGTCCGTGACGCCGTCGCTGTCCTGGGGCCGCTCGCGGCCCACATCGTCCGCCAGCTCGACGGCGCGGGCCACCTGTGAGGGCGGCCCCCTCGATCAGGGACTCCCGGCTCGCCTGAGCCCGGGCCGGGCCTCGGCGAGCAGTTCGTCCAGCGTCGCGAGCAGCGCAGGGTCGGATGAGGTCATCCGCTCCATCTCGGCGCCGGTGTCGCAGCTGCACAGGGCGAGCGTGACCGTGCGGGTCGAGCGGGCCAGCGGACGCAGCGTCCCTCCGGCGCCGAGCCAGCGCTGGACGCGGGCGAGATCGTCTGCCATCACCGAAGAGCGTTCAGGACTTCTTCGGCGCCCCGGGTCGGGCGTAGCGCCACACGGTGATCAGGACGCACATCACGGCCCAGGCCACCCCGATCCAGTAGAAGGCGGTGGGCGACATGACGGTCAGCCCGACGCCGAAGAGGAACGGGCCGAAGGCGGCGATGGCGCTGGTCCAGCCGATCACACCGCCGGCCTGGCGCCGCTCGAAGATCATCGGCATCTGCTTGAACGTGGACGCGTTGCCGATGCCGGCGAACAGGAAGATCGCCAGCATGCCCCACAGGAACTGGTTGAACCCGGCCTGCAGGGTGGCCGCGCTGGACGTGTCGGGGGTGAGAGCGGGGATCGTCCACAGGATCGAGGCGACCAGGCCGACGCCCGAGATCAGCGTCCAGATCGCCCCGCCCATGCGATCGGTGAGTGGGGAGAACAGGGCCCTCGCGGCAGCCCCGATCAGCGGGCCGAGGAAGACGAAGGCTGCCGGGTCCGGTACCTGGTAGCCCTGGACGAGGATCTGCGCGGTGGCGCCGGAGCCCTGGACGATGGCGGCGTTGCTGGCCCCGTACAGGTTGGCCATCAGCAGCCCGAACTGGGCGGCGAGACCTGAGAAGGTGCCGAAGGTCATGATGTAGAGCAGAGTCATCCACCAGGTGTCCTGGTTGGTGAAGATGTCGAACTGCTGGCGGATGTTCGCCTTGACCGGTACGGCCTTGAGGTACTGCCAGGCGATCCAGGCGCCGATCAGGATGAACGGCAGCCACACGAAGGACGCGGCCTGGTACCAGACCTCCCGGTCAGGCTTGCCGGCGATCTTCATCATCTGGCTCTGGCCGAGCCACCACAGCATGCCGAGCCCGATCAGCCACGGGGTGAGCAGCTGGACCAGGGAGACGCCGAAGTTGCCGATGCCGGCCTGCAGCCCGAGGGCTGTGCCCTGCTTGCGGCGCGGGAAGAAGTAGGAGGTGGAGGGCATGAATCCGGAGAACGCTCCACCGCCGATCCCGGCGAGGAACGCCAGCGTCAGCAGCTCCCAGTAGGGCGCCGTGGGCGACATCGAGCGGACGCCCCAGCCAAGGACGGGGAAGAAGAGCAGCAGGGTGGTGGCCGCGACCATCTTGCGTGTCCCCATGATCGGCGGGAGCACCATCCAGACCAGTCGGAGCAGGCCGCCGGAGAGCCCGGGGATGGCGGCGAGCCAGTACAGCTGGGTCTTGGTGAAGTCGTAGCCGATCGCGTTCAGCTTGGGCACGATGGCGGAGGGCAGGAACCAGGCGACGAAGGCCAGGGTGAGGGTGAAGGTGGTGATCCACAGGGTCTGCCAGGCCAGCCGGGAGTCCCAGGTCTCCTCGTTCTCGGGGTCCCAGGACGCCAGCCACTCGGGGCCGCTCTGGAGTCGCTGGACGATGCTGCTGGTCATGCGCGGGCCTCCTGCGGGGAACGGGTGTCGACGTGGTCGACGTCGAAGTGGTCGGCGAGTTCGGGGGACTTCTGGTGCAGCATCCCGACGATGGTGAGGTGCATCCAGATCGCGCAGATCGCGGTCAGGACGAACAGGACGAGGAAGGTGCTGGTCGGGAAGCCGGTCCAGAGCTTGGTGTAGGCGAACAGCGGCGGCAGGACGAAGCCGCCGAGCCCGCCGAGCATCCCGACCAGGCCACCGACCGAGCCGACGTTGTCCGGGAAGTACTCGGGGATGTGCTTGTAGACGGCGGCCTTGCCGACCCCCATCGCGCAGCCCAACAGGAACACCAGTGTGGTGAACCCGGCCAGGCCGATGGTGTAGGGCAGGTGCTGGGTCTGGCTGCCGTCGGCGTGCACGACCACGACGTAGCCGTTGGGCATCATCAGGATGCCTGTGGTGGCGAGCATCACGGCGAACGTGGCGTACATCACCTTGCGGGCGCCGATCCGGTCGGAGATCCAGCCGCCGACCGGCCGCAGCAGGGAGGCGGGAAAGATGAACAGCGCCGTGAGCAGCGCGGCGGTGTAGAGGTCGAGGTGGAAGTTGTCGACGTAGTACTTCGGCAGCCAGGCCGAGAGCGCGACATAGGCGCCGAAGACCGCGACGTAGTAGAGGCTGAACCGCCACACCCGGACGTGCCGCAGCGGGGCGAGCATCTCCCGGACCGGCTTGCTCTGCCCGGCGAGCCGGTCGTGGTGCGGCACGATCAACCAGGTGAGCACCGCGAGCGCGACCAGCAGCACCGAGTAGAGCACCGGGACAAGCCGCCAGCCGCCCTGGACCCCGAATGCCAACGTGGCGCCGGCGGTGCCGGCGATCAGCGGTGGCCCGATGAACTTGGTCACCGACGCGCCGACGTTGCCGGCGCCGAACAGGCCAAGGGCGAAACCCTGCCGGTCCCTGCCGAACCAGGCCGCGTTCCAGGCGATGCCGACGCTGAACAGGTTGCCGGCGAAGCCGACCAGGAACGCCAGCACGAGCAGCACCCCGTAGCTGTGCGCGGTCGAGACCAGGTAGGCCGGGACGGCCGTGACGGCCAGCATGGCGATGGTCACCTTGCGTCCGCCGATGCGATCGGTGAGCATCCCGGCGGGGAGGCGCCACAGCGAGCCGTTCAGGACCGCCAGCGCGCTGATCCAGGCCAGCTGCACGTCGTCGAGCAGCAGTTCCTTCTGGATCTCGATGCCGAGGATCCCGAACATCAGCCAGACCGCGAACATCGCGGTGAAGTCGATCGTGGACATGGCCAGCACGCGGTTCGCCCCGGGTCCGGTGGCGTGGAGGGGCGCGACCTTGTCGTCGCCGCGATGCGTGGTCACGGCGGATCCTGCAGGGTTCATCGGTTCCTTCGCTCCCGGTCCTGGGTGCCGACGGGGTCCCAACCGCGGACGCGGCCGCGGGAGGGTGTGGGTGGGGCTGCGTCGCGGCTGCGGTAGACGACGTAGGGCCGGAACAGGTAGTGCAGCGGGACGGTGAAGGCGTGCACGAGCCGGCTGAACGGGACGAGTGCGAACAGTGCGAGCCCGATCAGGATGTGGACCTTGAACTGCCAGGTGCTGGCGGCCATCGCTGCGACGTCGGGCTGGAAGGCGAGCAGCGAGCGGAACCAGATCGAGACGGTCTCGCGGTAGTTGTGTTCGGTGCCGTCGGGGTAGTGGCCGCCGGTGAGGGTGGCGAGGAGTCCGAGCAGGATCGCCGCGGTGAGCACGGCGTACATCAGCTTGTCGTTGCGGGTGGTGGCCAGGAACACGGGTCCGGTCGTGCGGCGCCGGTAGATCAGCATTGCGATGCCCGCCAGCGTGGCCGCCCCGGCGAGGGTGCCCGCGACCAGCGCGACCAGGTGGTAGGTCTCCTGGGTCACGACCAGGTCCGTCCATGCCTTGGGGATCAGCAACCCCATCAGGTGGCCGGCCAGGACCACGAAGAGCCCGTAGTGGAACATCGGCGAGGCGATCCTCAGCAGCTTCGACTCGTACAGCTGGGATGAGCGGGTCGTCCAGCCGAACTGGTCGTAGCGGTAGCGCCAGATCAGGCCGGCGATCAGGGTGAGCGCGACGAGGTAGGGCAGGACGCCCCACGCCAGCAGGTCGAGCGTGTTCATGCGTGCTCCTCGGCGAGGTGGGGCCGGGTCCGGTCGAGCGGATCGAGGCCGACGAGTTCTACCGGCGGGGCCTGGCCGAACCGTGCCTGGACCTCGGCCCGCGTCCGGGGGGACTCCCCGGGCAGCAGGCCGCAGACCGCCTCCAGGACCCCGGTATGGGGCAGGCCGTCGGCGGCCAGGCCGATCCGGATCAGTTCGAGGCTCGCCCGGAACTGCTCGAGCAGGTCACGCCCGGCCTCGGGGGCGGCTGCGGCGAACTCGAGCACCATCGGCAGGTGGTCAGGGAGTTCTCCCCCGGTGTCGACCACCAGCCCGGAGTCGCGGTAGGCCTGCTTGATCCGCGCCAGCACCTCGCCGCGACGGCGGGTGTCGCCGTCGGTCCAGTAGGTCAGGTGCAGCGCATGCTTGCGGGACAGGTCGAACTCCTGCACGTGGAACGCCTGCAGGTCGCCCAGCGGCGCGCCGCGCAGGTGGGCGAGGACGCCGGCGAAGCGATCCGCGGACGGTGTTCCGGCGAGGGCGGCCTCGATCAGGTCGAGACGGGCGAGCAGGTCCTCGTCGGGGTAGGACAGCACGAGCGCGGCTGCCTGGCAGAGGACAGCGTCCAGCCCGTTCGGCGTCGGGGTCGGGGCGTCCGTGCTGCGGAACAGCGGGCTCATGGCTTCGGGTCCTCGTTGGCGTCCCAGTTGAGCAGGCCGGCGCGGCGGTGCAGTTGCTCGGCGGAGGCGGCGTCCTCGGCCTGCTGGCGCTGCTTCAGCGCGGTGTAGGTCTCGATCGCCACCGGTACGGGGCGGCCCGACGCCTCCCCGAACGGCCCCGACTCGTACATTCCGGGACCGCCTTCGAAGTCCAGCGAGCAGGCGAGCTCCTCGAGGTTGTGCGCCTCCTCCCGGTGCGCGGTGGGGATGACGTAGCGGTCGGCGTACTTCGCGATCGCCAGCAGGCGGTACATCTGCTCGAGCGCCTCGGGTGTCATGCCGACGGCGGTGGCGAGGTCGGTGTCCCTGCCGGTGCCGAGGGTGACGCCACGCATGTAGGAGCGCATCGCGGCGAGCTTCTGCAGCACGCCGGTGACGATCCCGGTGTCGCCGGCGGTGAACAGCTCGGCGAGGTAGGCCACCGGGATCCGCAGCGCGTCGATGGCGCCGAACAGGTTGCCCGCCGCCTCGGCGTCGTGGCCCTGGCCCTGGAGCAGGTCCACGACCGGCGACAGCGGCGGGATGTACCAGACCATCGGCAGCGTCCGGTATTCCGGGTGCAGCGGAAGCGCCACGCGGAAGTGCTTGATCAGTGCGTAGACCGGGGATCGCTGGGCCGCGCTGATCCAGTCCTGGGGCATGCCGCCGGCCCGGGCCAGGGCGATCACCTCGGGGTCGAAGGGGTCGAGCATGAGGTCGACCTGGGCGGAGTAGAGGTCCTTCTCTTCCACCGAGGCAGCCGCGAGCACGGCGTCCGGGTCGTAGAGGACGATGCCCAGGTAGCGCAGCCTGCCCACGCAGGTCTCCGAGCACACCGTCGGCAGCCCGACCTCCAGGCGCGGGTAGCAGAAGGTGCACTTCTCGGCCTTGCCGGAGCGGTGGTTGAAGTAGATCTTCTTGTACGGGCAGCCGGTGATGCACTGCCGCCAGCCCCGGCAGCGGTCCTGGTCGACCAGCACGATGCCGTCCTCGGCGCGCTTGTAGATCGCACCGGACGGGCAGGAGGCCATGCAGGACGGGTTGAGGCAGTGCTCGCAGATCCGGGGCAGGAAGAACATGAAGCTCTGCTCGTACTCAAGCCGGAGCTTCTCGTTCGCCTCGTCACGCAGCTTCGCCAGCACCGGGTCGTCGGTGAGCGTCCGGGCGGTGCCGCCGAGGGCGTCGTCCCAGTTCGCCGACCAGGTGATCGCGGTGTCCTCCCCGGTGATCAGCGACTTGGGCCGCGCGACGGGGAAGTCGTCGCCGAGCGGGGCGGAGACGAGGTTCTGGTAGTCGTAGGTCCAGGGCTCGTAGTAGTCGTCGAGTTCGGGCTGGACGGGCGAGGCGAAGATGCTCAACAGCTTCTGGAAGCGTCCGCCCGCGCGCAGCTTGAGCCCGCCGGTCGGGGTGCGGACCCAGCCGCCGCGCCAGCGGTCCTGGTCCTCGTAACGGCGGGGGTAGCCCTGTCCGGGCCGGGTCTCGACGTTGTTGAACCAGACGTACTCGGTGCCGGCCCGGTTGGTCCAGGCCTGCTTGCAGGTGACCGAGCAGGTATGGCAGCCGATGCACTTGTCGAGGTTCATCACCATCGCCACCTGGGCCATCACGCGCTTGGGGGCCATCAGTAGGTCACCTCCTGGGAGCGGCGGCGGACGGTGGAGACGATGTCGCGCTGCACCCCGGTCGGTCCGAGGTAATTGAACGCGTACGCCTGGTGGGCGTACCCGCCGATCAGGTGGGTCGGCTTGACCAGGATCCGCGTGACGGAGTTGTGGATGCCGCCGCGCTTGCCGGTCGCCTCCGACTTGGGTACGTCGATGGTGCGCTCCTGGGCGTGCTGGACGTAGCAGATGCCGTCGGGAAGCTTGTGGGTCACCACCGCCCGGGCGACGAAGACGCCGTTGGCATTGGTGAGTTCGATCCAGTCGTTGTCGGCGACCCCGATGCTGGCCGCATCGTTCACGCTCAGCCAGGCCTGCGGACCGCCCCGGCCCAGGCTGAGCATGAACAGGTTGTCCTGGTACTCCGAATGGATCGACCACTTGTTGTGCACGGTGAGGTAGCGCAGGGTGATCGCCTTCTCCCCGGTCGGTCCGAGCTCCGGCTCACCGAACGCCCTGGTCATGTCCAGCGGCGGACGGAAGGTGGGCAGCTGTTCCCCGGCGTCGATCATCCAGTCGTGGTCCAGGAAGAAGTGCATCCGTCCCGACAGGGTGTGCCACGGCTTCAACCGCTCGGTGTTGATGGTGAAGGCGGCATAGCGCCGTCCTCCGGTCTCCGAGCCGGACCACTCCGGGGACGTGATCACCGGCTGCGGCGCGTCCTGAGTCTGCCGGTAGGTGATCCTGCGCTCCTCCTGACCCTCGGACAAGTCGGCCAGGCGGCGTCCGGTCTTGGCCTCAAGGTCGTGGAAACCCTGGGTGGCGAGTTCGCCGTTGGTGGTGCCGGAAAACGCGAGGATCGCCTCCGCCAGTCGGGCGTCGGTGTCGATCGCCGGCCGGCCGGCGCCTGCGCCGGACGGCATCACTCCGTGCAGCCGGGCGAGCAGGTCGACCGAGTGCGTGACGTCGTAGGTGATGTTCTTGACGGTGAACCCGAGCCGGTCGGCCAGCGGCCCCACGGTCGCCAGCTTCTCCGCGATCGCGGTGTAGTCGCGTTCGACCACCATCAGTGCCGGGAGGTTCTTCCCGGGAACGGCCGGGATGTCGGTGCCCCGCCAGTCGGGGACGTGGCCGCCTGGCTGGGCGATCTGGCCGGGGGTGTCGTGCTGCAGCGGGACGGCGACAAGGTCCCTTCGGCTGTCCAGACGCCCCTTCGCGAGCCCGGAGATGGCCTGCGCGAGCAGGGTGAAGAACTCGAAGTCGCTCTTCGCCTCCCAGGGCGGGTCGATCGCCGGGGTGAAGGCGTGCACGTAGGGGTGCATGTCTGTGCTGGACAGGTCGTACTTCTCGTACCAGGTGGCGGCCGGGAAGACCAGGTCGGAGAGCAGGGTCGTGGACGTCATCCGGAAGTCAGCGCTGATCAGCAGGTCGAGCTTGCCCTCGGGCGCCTCGTCCGGCATGCGTACGATCGTGGGCTTCGCCTCGGCGGCGTGCTGGTTGGGCATCAGGTTCGAGCCGGTGCCGAGCAGGTGCTTGAGGAAGTACTCGTTGCCCTTGGCCGAGGAGCCGAACAGGTTGGAGCGCCAGACCACCATCGTGCGGGGCCAGTTCACCGGGGCGTCGATGTCCTCCAGGGCGGTGGTGAGGGAGCCGTCCTTGAGCCGGGCGGCGACCCACTCGCCGACCGAGGCCGCCTCGCCCCGTTCCACTGCGGCCGTGGCCTCGTCGGCGAGGTCGAGCGGATTGCGGTCGAACTGCGGGTAGAACGGCATCCAGCCCAGCCGGTGCGACAGGGCCATCGCGTCCGCGGTGTGCAGCCCGTCCAGGTGTCCGGTGCTCAGCGGCGATCTCACCCGGTCGGCGGAGTAGCCGTCGGTGCGCCACTGGTCGGTGTGCATGTACCAGTAGCCGGTGCCGATCATCGTCCG
>JBDHZJ010000056.1:0-9302 GCA_039811825.1 Propionicimonas sp. | reverse complement strand
GACCGGACGCCGGGTCGTACTCCTCCGAGAGCAGGCCCAGGTCACTGGACGCCGCGCAGACGCGGTCCATCAACGCCGCCGCGTCGTCCGGGCGTCCGCTCATCGCGTACTGCTCGACGAGCCAGAAGCTGCACGCCAGGAAGGCGTTCTCCCCGCCGGCCAGACCGTCCGTGCCTGCGGCCGTGCGGTACCGGTGCACGAAGCCGTCGCCCATCAGGTCGCGCTCGATCCGTGCGACGGTGGCGAGCATCCGCGGGTCGTCCGGCGCGCAGTAGCCGACCTGCGGGAGCAGCAGCAGCGCGGCGTCCACCTCGTCGGACCCGTAGGCCTGCACGAAGTGCCCGTCCACCACGCCGCGGGAGTCGATCTCGGACGCGAGCCGGTCGCGGGCCGCCGTCCACGCGTCCACATCACCGGGCAGCCCGTCGCGTTCGACCGCCCGCAGGCCCCGGTCGAAGGCGGCCCACATCATCGCCCGGGACTGGGTGAACATCCGTGGCTCCCCGCGGATCTCCCAGATCCCCCGGTCCGGGCGGTCGATCCGGTCGCGCACGTGGTCGATGATCGCCTGTTGCAGCGGCCAGGAGAACTCGTCCTCGGCCAGTCCGGCCTGCCGCGCGGCCTCCAGCGAGACGAGCACCTCGCCGGCGACGTCGGCCTGGTACTGGGACACCGCGCCGTTGCCGATCCGCACCGGCGCCGAACCGGCGTAGCCGGGCAGGCTGTCCAGTTCCCGCTCGGCCAGGTCCCGCTCACCCGCGATGCCGTACATGATCTGCATCTGGGCCGGGTCGCCCGCGATCGCGCGCAGCAGCCAGCGCCGCCAGTCCTGCGCCACGCCGAGGAAGCCGTGCGCGACGAGCGCCTCCAGCGTCAGGGCGGCGTCGCGCAGCCAGACGTAGCGGTAGTCCCAGTTTCGCGCACCGCCGATCTTCTCCGGCAGGGAGGTGGTCGCGGCGGCGACGATCCCGCCGGTGTCGCGGTGGCTGAGCGCGTGCAGGACCAGCAGCGAGCGCACGACCTCGTCGTGGTGGGGACCCGAATGGTCGATCTGCCCGGCCCGCTCCCGCCACCAGTCCCTCGTGCGGGCGAGCGCGGCGTCGACGTCCAGCGGGCCAGGGTCGTGGGTGTGGGACGGGTGCCAGGACGCCACCAGGTCGACGACCTCGCCGTCCGCCACCGTGAACGAGCCGGTGTGCGCGTGGTCGCCCGGGGTCAGGCGGACGTCGCGGATCACCAGCGCGCCCGGCCCGGCGGTGGCTTCGAGGGCGGGCTCGTCGGCGGTCCCGACCTGCCGCACCCACGGGATCGCGCGCGCGTAGTCGAAGCGCAGGGTGAGCCGGGTCTCGAACTCCACGCGCCCGCGGATGCCGACCACGCGGCGCACGATGTCGAGCCGTTCGTCGTCGATCGGCAGGAGGTCGTGCACCTCGGCGACGCCGGTCGCGCTCTCCCAGCGCGTGACCAGCACGAAGGTGTCGCCGTCGTAGTGCCGGCTCGACCTCGCGTCCGGGTCGCGGGGACGCAGCACCCAGCGGCCGTGGTCCTCATCGCCGAGCAAAGCCCCGAACACCGACGCCGAGTCGAATCGGGGCGGGCAGAACCAGTCGATGCTGCCGTGCCGCGACACCAGCGCGGCGGTGCGGCAGTTGCTGAGCAGGCCGTATTCCTCGATCGGGTGGCTCATGCCTCGATTGTGCCTGTCGCGATCCAGCCGCTGTTGCGCCCAGATGTGACGGCTGAGCAACGTGTGACGGATTCCGCGGCCAGATCGCGTCACGAGCGGGTTGTCGCGATTCGGCCACCGAACCCGTCCCAGCTGTCACAGAGGCCACATCCGGGGGCCCTGATGGCCGGATCGCGACACGTCGCTAGGGTGCGGCCATGGACTACCTCGAGGTGAACCGGGCGAACTGGGACAGTCGCGCCCCGATCCACGCGGGCGGGTACGACATCGATCGGCTGTTGGCGGACGGAACCGCACTCTCCGACGTGGTGCGCTTCGACCTGCCGCGCCTGGGCGACCTCGCCGGTCTCGACGTCCTGCACCTGCAGTGCCACATCGGCACCGACACGCTCAGCCTGCACCGCCTCGGCGGCCGGCTCACCGGGCTCGACCTGTCCCCGGTCTCGCTCGCCGAGGCACGGAGCCTCGCCGAGCGCGCCGGTGCCGCCATCGACTACGTCGAGTCCGACGTGTACTCGGCGCCGCAGGCCCTCGCCGGACGCAGCTTCGACCTCGTCTACACCGGCATCGGCGCCATCTGCTGGCTGCCGGACATCACCCGCTGGGCGCGCACGGTGGCGCAACTGCTGCGTCCGGGCGGACGGTTGTTCATCCGCGACGGCCACCCGGTGCTGAACGCGCTGTCCCCGGTGGTGGTCGGCGCCGAGCCCGTCGACCGCGACCAGCAGCCCTGGATCTCCGGCCCGGGCGCGACGACCCTGGCGCTGGAGTTCCCGTACTACGAGCAGCGCGAGGCGCTGGTGTGGCGGGACGCGTTCACCTACGCCGGGGAGGGCGAGGTCACCTCGCCGGAGTCGGTCGAGTGGAACCACGGCATCGGCGAGATCGTCACCGCCGTGCTGGACGCCGGGCTGCGGCTCACCTCGCTCACCGAGCACGACAGCACCCCGTGGGAGGCGTTCGACGGCCTGATGGACCTCGACGAGGCCACCGGGGAGTACCGCCTGCGCGAGCGGCCCGAGCGGTTGCCCGCGACGTTCACCCTGACCGCGGTGAAGCCCTGACGCGAAATGGGGACGGTTCTCATTCCGCGCCGCCGACGCGAAATGAGAACCGTCCCCATTTCGCGTCGGCCGGAGCGCTGCGGGGGCGTCAGGTGCCCGGCGCGAACCCCGGCAGGTAGTCGCGCAGCACCTGGGCGAAGTTGGCCTTCACGTCCAGCTGGGAGAGTACCGCGATGCCGCCCATCCAGACCCGGTAGATCAGGGCGTACTCCGGCGGCACGTTCAGCCGGGTGGCGACGCCGGAGGAGTTCATGTCGCCGTGCACGCGGGAGAACTGGCCGCGCGCCCACTCCCGGTTGAAGGTGAACTCCTCGACGCTGGCCGGTTCGACGAACGGCGCGAGGTAGTCCAGCAGCTGCTGGCCGTCGATGGACGCCTCGACGAAGCCCTCCTCGGCCAGACCGGCGACCATCGGCTCGATCTCGCCGTCCACCGCGTGCCGGATCAGGCGTCCCATCGCCGCGGGCAGCCCGTCCGGCAGCCGCGAGACCAGCCCGAAGTCGACGATGCCGAGGCGACCGTCGGGCAGCACGAGGTAGTTGCCCGGGTGCGGGTCGCCGTGCAGGATGCCGGCCAGCGACGGGCCGGCGAACAGGAACGTGACGTAGTCGAGGGCACTGCGGTTGCGCTCGTCGGCGGGGCGGTCGATCAGCCCGGTGAGCTTCGTGCCGTCCACCCAGTCGCTGACCAGGACCCGCCGGGTGGCCTCGTGCACCTTCGGCACCACGAACCGCGGGTGCCCCTCCAGCGCGAGCGCCACCTGCTGCTGGGACGCGCCCTCGAGGGTGTAGTCGACCTCCTCGTTGATCCGCGCGGCGACCTCACGGGTCAGCGCGACCACGTCCAGGCCGCCGGACAGTGGCGACACCGCGGCAGCCAGCCGCTGGATCTGGCGCAGGTCGCTGGCCAGCGCCACGTCGGCGCCCGGGTACTGGATCTTGATCGCCACGGCCCGCCCGTCGGTGAGCGTGGCGCGGTGCACCTGGCCGATGGACGCCGCAGCCGCCGGGCGCAGGTCGATGTCGGTGAAGCGCCGACGCCAGTCCGGGCCGAGCTCGGAGCGCAGCACCGCCTGGGCTCGCGAGGACGGCATCGGCGGGGCCGCGTCCTGCAGCTTGCGCAGCCGCTCCCGGAACGGCCCGGCGAGGTCCTCGGGCAGCATCGCCTCGAACAGGCTGAGTGCCTGGCCGAACTTCATCGCGCCGCCCTTGAGTTCGCCGAGCACCTGGAACAGCTGCTCGGCGGCGGCGTCGCGCAGGGCGGCGTCGACCTCTTCCGCGGGCGTTCCCATCATCCGGCGGCCCATGCCGACGCCGGCGCGCGCGGCCGCTCCGAGGGGCAGCCTGAGCAGTTTCGCGCCGCGACCGAACGTGCTCTCGGGCAGCACCCGGCCGTCGTTGCGCTCGGTCGGTTCGGGAACGGTGGTCACCCGCACAGTCTGCCCGGTGGTTCAACCCGGCGGTACGAGACAGCCGCAGCCCGGGTGCGCGGGCCAGCTCCGGGTGGAGAGCCGGTAGTCGGGCAGGCCCAGTTCGAGAGCGGCGCCGCAGGTCTCCGGCGTCGCACCGGCGAACCACGCCCTGGCCTGCACCGCGGCGGTCGCGCCGGCCCAGGCCAGCAGCGTGGGCCCGGGTTCGACCTGCTCCCGGCAGAGCTGGGCGAGCAGGTGCGGCCAGCCGGCGTCCATCCGCACGCGGGTGAGGTCCTGGCAGCGGATGCACGGGGTCTGCCCTGGCACCACCAGCGGACCGACCACGGCCCGGTCGGGCTCGATCCGGACCACCAGGTGGGTGCGCCCCTCGCGGAACAGCGTGTCGGTGAGGGCGCGGTCGGGTTCGGTGGCGGACGGGGCGAGCAGGACGAGCTCGGGCCTGTCCGGACGGGGCGGCAGGACGGCCAGGCCGGACGGGTCGATCCGGGTGGCGTCGAGGCCCGTGCCGGTCAGGGCGTCCGTGACCGACGCGGCGAGCGCACCGGTGCCCACCACCAGGAGGGAGGGCGCGGGCCCGGGCTCGACCGGAGCCAGCAGCCCGGCGTCAGAGAGCCGGCCGAGGAGCCACGCCAGCCAGTGCGCGTCGAGCCTGGGCAGCAGCGTGCCGAGTTCCTCGTGCGTGCAGGGGTTGGCGAGCAGGCCGACCGCGTCCGCCAGCCCCGGCGGCACCCCCTCCAGGACCACGGACGGCGGGTCGAGGCCCACCTGCAGGACACCGGCGGACCGCCAGACGGCGGCCGCCGGCCGGACCAGCTTCATTCGCGGGGTGGGCGTCACATCCGGCAGGCTGCCTCCTCGCAGCCCACCCGGACAAGGTCTCCGGACGGACGGGCAACACCTGGCGCGAAACGGGCAACACCCGCCGGGCACAGCAAAGCGCCGGCCGCGGGGCCGGCGCTCTGCAGGTATCGATTCAGGCCTTGGGCAGGAACCGGGTCAGGTTGGTGCTGCACACGGGGCACTTCGCCTTCGCGATCCGGGTGCCCTTCTCGTTGACCACGACATCGCCGGTCGCGTCCCGGTGGTCCTTGCACTTCACGCAGTAGAACGAACCAGTGTAGGTGTCCTTGGCCACGTCTTTCCTCCTGTAGATCGGCTTCGCCCCCTGGTGGGGCTCGGCAGCGGGCTGCCGGTCAGTCTATGCCCCGTTCACCGCGGAAGGCAGCGTTCGGGGCCCGGCGTGCGAGAGCCCCCGGCCGCGGTTCCGCTTGCCTTCCCCTGCGAGCGGACCGGCCACCGGGGGCCTCGCGCTTAGAACGTAGTGCGCGGCCTGGCCGTCGGTCAACTGGAACTGTCTGCGGCGTGTCGTAACGTGTCGCCCATGACGCAGCCCGAGGTGGAGGTCCGGCGCAGTGCCCGGCGCCGGCGCACGCTCACCGTGTTCCGGGAACGCGGACGCCTGGTGGCCCTCGTCCCGGCCCGGCTCAGCGCCGCCCAGGAGCGCGACCTGGTGCCGCCGCTGGTCGAGAAATTCCTGCGCCGGGAGGCCCGGCGGAGCCTCCCGGAGCAAGAGGATGCCCTCACCCGGCGCGCGCGTGACCTCTATCGCGCCTACCTCGCGCCGCGCACGGAGGTCCCGCTGCCCGCGTTCACCGTCCGCTGGGTCGGCAACCAGAACCGGCGCTGGGGGTCGTGCACCTCGGCGGACGGCAGCATCCGGTTGTCCGATCGCCTGCGCACGATGCCGCTGTGGGTCTCCGACTACGTGATCCTGCACGAGCTCGCGCACCTGTTCGAGCCGAACCACTCCGCGGCGTTCCACCACCTGCTCGCCGGCTATCCGCACCTCGAGCGCGCCCGGGCGTTCCTGCAGGGCTACCAGCACGCCACCGACTCCGGGCCGGACATGGACGAGTCCGACGACGGCGAGCCCGACGCCCTGTTCTAGGCGTCGCTGCCGCCTTCCTCGTCGAGGAGCCTGGCCAGTTCGGCGTCCAGGTCGTCGGGGGCTCCGGCGGTGTGGCCCTCGGCGGCGAAGCCGAGCGGGTCGGCCAGGTCGGCGGACGTCGGCAGCAGGTCGGGGTGGGCCCAGGCCGCGTCCCTCGCCTCGGTGCCCCGCGCCGACCGGGTGGCCGCCCACAGGTTCGCCGCGTCCCGGGTGCGGCGCGGCCGCAGCTCCAGGCCGACCAGTGCCTTCAGCGCCGACTCCGCCGGTCCGCCGGACGCCCGGCGTCGCCGCAGGGTCTCGGTGAGGGCGACAGCCGCCGGCATCCGGGTCCCGGTCACCTGCGCGACGACCTCGTCCACCCAGCCCTCGACCAGGGCGAGCAGCGTCTCCAGCCGCTCCAGCACCTCGCGCTGCTCGTCGGTGACCTGGGGCGAGAACAGCTCCCCGGCGAGCGCCTGGCCGGCGTCCTCCAGCTGGCCGGCGGTCATCGCCGAGCTCAGCTGGTTCTCGATCGCCTGTTCCAGGCCGTCGGGATCGATCGCGATGTCGCGGGCGTAGTGCTCGACGAGCGCCAGGAGCTGCGGCCCCAGCCAGCCGACCGCGCCGAACAACCGCTGCCGCGCGGTCTCGCGCACCGCGAGGAACAGCAGCACGTCGCCCGGATCCGCCTCCAGTCCGTCGGCGAACGCCGCGATGTTGGTGGGCAGCAGCGCCACCCGGGGATCCTCGGTGAGCGGGAGGCCGATGTCGCCGGCGCTGACCACCGTGGTGGCGAGGCTGGCCAGCGACTGGCCCACCTGGGACGCGAACATGCCCGACAGCGCCATCCGCATCATCGGCTCGACCGCCGCAGCCTCCTGGCCCTCGACCAGGCCGCGCAGCGCCACCCCGAGCTGGCTGACCACCGGACGCACGAGCTGCTGCCAGGTGGCGTAGGTGGAGTCGATCCACTCCCCACGGGTCCAAGCGGTCGCGGGCGCGCTGAGCCTGGCGAACGAGACCTCCTCGTCGAGCCAGAGGTCGGCGAGCGCCACCGCGTCCCGGAGCCGGCCCAGGTCGGCCGCGGTCGGCGTCGGGTCCGCGCCCGCCGCCGCGGTCGCACGGTGGATCACGTCCCGGGTGAATCCCCAGTTCATGCCGCTGGCGTCCGACTTGCCGAAGCTGGCCATCTGGGTCGTGAACGCGCCCATCATCCCCTGCATCCGGCCGAGCAGCTGTTCCAGGTCGAGCCGTCCGTCGGGGCCGGGGGTGATGCCGAACTGGGCCAGGAACCGCAGCAGTGCCTCCTCCTCGCCGTCGGGATCGGGACGGTCAGGGTCGACCGGGTCGGTCATGTGAAGGCTCCTCACGTGGCGTGTCCACCATTGTCCAACACCTGCCAAGTGACGTGTGGCCCGGCACGGTAGGGTCGTTGGTCGTAGCAGTGACCGGCCCGAGGGCCGCGGAAAGGGTGCCCGTGACCAAGCAGACGTGGACGGCGACGGTGTCGGCCGTGTTGTTCGTCGTGCTGGCTGCGGTGATCGCACTCGTCCCGGTGCCCTACGTCACCTGGTCGCCCGGAGCGACCCACGACCTGTTCGGCCAGGTCGACGGCGCGGACGTGATCACGATCACCGGCGCACCGACCTACGCCACCACGGGCGAGGTGCTGATGACCACGGTGGCCGTGACCGCCCCCGAGAGCACGCTCAGCCTGCCGGAGGCGTTCTTCGCCTACTGGCTCCCGTCGCGGGAGGTGCTGCCGCGGGCCGCGGTCTACCGCGAGGGCGAGAACCCCACCGACATCAGCCAGGGCGAGTCGCAGATGATGACCGACTCCCAGTCCGAGGCCGTGGTGGCTGCCCTGCGGCAGGCCGGGACAGAGGTGCGGACGTGGCCGATGGTCGAGTCGGTCACCGCCTCGGGCTCGGCGAACGGCATCCTCCAGCCCGGAGACCTGATCCAGAGTGTGACCGCCAACGGGAACACCTCGACCGCAGCCAGCATCCAGGTCGTGCAGGACGCGATCGCCAGCGCGGGCGTCGGCCGCCCGGTCGACTTCAAGGTGCTCCGGGGTGACGAGCTCATCCCGGTCACCGTGACCACGCGGGCCACCTCCGCGAACCCGGACAAGCCGATCATCGGAATCACGCTGACCTCGGGCTACACCTACGGGCCGGACGTGGCGTTCTCGATCGACCCCGCCGTCGGCGGGTCCAGCGCCGGACTCATGTTCGCGCTCGCGATCGCCGACAAGCTGACCAGTCGGGACATCATCTCGAGTCGCGTGGTCGCCGGCACCGGCACGATCGACGCGGACGGCACGGTGGGCGCGATCGGCGGCGTCCAGGAGAAGATCGCCGGCGCCGTGCGGGACGGGGCCACGATCTTCCTGCTGCCACGGGCGAACTGCGTCGACGTCGGCACGCCCCCGGCGGGTATCCGCCTGGTGCCCGTGGACAGCCTCCCCGAGGCGGTGGAGGCCCTGAACACCCTGAACAACCCGCAGGGGGCCGATTCGGTGGCGGGCTGCGGATGAGCGACGCCCTGGTCGCGGCACTCGTCGAGGTGGAGCGGCACGTAGGACGGCTGGGCTGGGACCAGCCGGCCAGGCTGTTCGCCCTGGTGCGGACGGCGGACCTGCTCGTGGCCGAGCCGAGCCTGGCCGAGCACCTGTCCGGGGCCACTCCGGACGGCTACAGCTCGATCGAGCAGGAGGACTTCCACCCGGGCACCGACCTGGCTGAGGCCCTGGCCAGGCTCGCCTGGCCGGAGACGGTCGGCGGCTGCGTCCTGGCCCTGGAGCGGGCGTTCCTGCCGGCCGAAGCGGACGCCGAACTCCCCGAGGACCCGGACGCCGCGGCCCGCGCGGTGGCCGAGCACCCGAACCGGCTGGACCTGCGGGTGGTGGTGGGGGTGACCAGGGACGGACTGAGCCACGGCGTGGCGCGCGTCCGCGGCGAGAACGGCGACCTGCTCTCGGGTGCCGATCTCGTTCCGGCGCTGGCTTCGGCCCTGGCGCATACATTGGAGTGACCGGCGCGCGCCGATGCGCGCGGATCAATGAGGAGTGAGCAGAGTGAACGTGTCGTCCCGGGTGTCGCGACGGGGCCCGCTGGTCCCGACCATCCTGGTGCTGGCCGGCCTGGTCACCGCCTTCGTGATCTTCTCCGAGCTGTGGACCACGAAGCT
>JBDHZJ010000055.1:0-9324 GCA_039811825.1 Propionicimonas sp. | reverse complement strand
CTCTCAAGGCGGTAGCGGGGGTTCGAATCCCCTCGGGGCTACTGAAACCCCTTGTCAAACATAGTTTGGCAAGGGGCTTTCGCTTTCTGGGCTACCGCCTTCGTGATCTTGGGCGATCCCGCAGCTTCACTGTAAGACCTTGTCAGAGCCACTTTCATGGAGAGTCGGTCTGCAACAAGGCTATCCGCCCTTCTTGGAGGTCGGCGCATTTCGGTTGGCCATGGTTGGCGATGAAATGGCTTGCCAGAGCCGGTTTGGTGGGGATGCTGGCCTGGTCGGGCGCGGTGCGAATCTGGGCGGATGACACACTCGTCACACAGTTCCCAGCAAAGATCTTGCCTGACGGGGCCCGTCGGGCTTCCGGTCCGATGCTTCCGGGGGCGTTCTGAGAGTGGTTCGTTCGAATGTGGTCAGGGGTGGGCGTCTTCGTGATCGTCTTGATCGTCGTCCTTGTGATCGCGCTGGTGATCGGCCTGCTCAGCTGGTGATCTTCGCGCGTTACCTGCCGTGATTGGTGGCGGCGTCTTCGATGCGCTTGACGAACTCGTTGACCCACACCACTGCTTCGCCGGCACTGGCGTGCACATCAAGACCGTCGGCGGCCGCCCTGTACAGCTCATCCCATCCTTCACCCACGGTGAGGGTCGGGGGCCATTGCTGCTGCTGTCGGTAGCTGAACAGTCGCTCACAGGTCGCGGCCACCGTGCCGAGGTCGAGGTCCTCGCCAGCATCGAGTAGTTGGAGGTCGACAAGGTCACGTGCCCGGTCGCTGCCCGGGCAGGAGGCGGCATGCAGCTTCTGGGCGATCTGGTGGTCGGCCTGCATCACCGGGACGGGTCGGGGAGCCGGCAGGCCAAGCTCGGTGAAGAGTCCGACCAGGTCGTCGGCGAGCCTGTACTCGGGTTCGTCAGCGTCGCCGATCTCGTTGTGTCCCAGTTCGAACTTCGCGGTGCACCACGACTGCCCCAGATAGTCGAGCTTCACCTCGAAGGGCTGCATCACGTACCCCGCCGGCACCCCGACCGGGCTCGGCGCGGCACGCTCAACCAGGCGCCCGGTGAAACCCGCCCAGCCGGCCGCCAGCGACTCCTCGAAGTCGGCACGGAACTGGGCGAGCGGCTGAACCCTGGCGGCATCCACGTCGCGGGTGAATCGAGAGCCCCGTCCGAACCGTAGCGCCATCGCACTGCCGCCCTTGATCGCTCCTTCGGGAAGCATCTGCCCGACCACCACCAGCGACATCGTGGTGCGACGCCGCTGCACCGCTGCATCGGCACCCTCCAGGTTCCGCAGTCTCGTCTCCAGCGACTGCCTGTTCGGTGGTGGCGTCGTCCAGGTCACGCGCCCAGGCCTTCCTTCACTCGGTTCCACTCCGCTGTTGTGAGCAGCCCTTCGGCGCGCGCCTGCTCGGCTGCCGTCCGTAGCCGGCTCGGCTCGATGCGGCCGAGGCAGGCCAGGAGGGCGTTGGCGACCGTCTGCGACGCGATTCCCTCATACCGGGTGGTCGGCTCGTCCCGGGTGCCGCGGACGACCCGCATGAAGGGCGGGAACTTGCTGCGGGTCCTTCTGGTGACCGCGACCGTGACCTGGCTCGGGTTCACGTCGGCGAGACCTCCGTGGAGCGCCAGAACGGACTCGCCCCACAGGTACGCGTCATCGCCGGCACGCAGCACCGCCTCCTCATACTGATCCAGATCGCCGGGCGGCATGTCGGTCAGCCGGTACAGCCCGTACGAGACCGATTCGAGGCCGCTGTGCTCGGCCAGCTTCGGCAGCTCAACCGGCGGCACCCCAGCCTTAGCCGCTTGCCGTGTCGTGACGAAGCCGTGGTTCCCGTACGCGATCTCTCGCACGATGTCTCTGTACTTCACATTGCCCCGCATGTCATAACCATACCTATTTAGGTAGAGTTGCGCCACGCAATGTTCGAACGATCCCAGTCACCCAGGAGATCAACGACCGCTCCGAGCGCGGCAAAGTAGTGCGTTCGGAGCGTGCTGGGGCTCACGGTCTGCCTGCCAGTCGTGTTTGACGATCGCACCCAGGGAGGTTGGCGTTCCTCCTCAGACTGACCGACCGAGACGCGACGCCAATGGGAGATTGTGCCGTCGGGGCCTGGTGTCGTGCCCGGACCGCCTTGGAGTTAGTGCGGGGGCTGACTCGTAGTCTGCCGGCAGCGTTACAGTTCGAACCATTGCCCGAGAGCGGTGATAGGCGTTCCGCGTGCGAAGCGAAGCAACGTCTCCCGCGCTCGGGCCAGCGTCATTGCGAACGCGCCAGTGAAGCTTGCGAATTCGTCGTACACCGGAACGTGCACGACCTCGTCAGCCTCCCTTGACCCGTCTCCGTACAACAGTGCCATCTGGTCTTGTGAACGGAAGCAGTCGATCACAGCGAGTTGGCTGCCGAACCCCATCGTGAGCCTCGGGTAGTCCTGTCCGGAGAGCCTGAGTTCGAGGTATCCCCGATCAAGCGCGAGGAACTCCTCAAGTGCCATCTCGAAGGCATCGCCGGCAAGTTCCTGCTCAAGCCCATGAAACCGGATGGGCTCACCCGTGGTGCGCGCCAGCATCACCTTGTTCAGGCTGTCGCCATCGGCTCCGGAATCCACGCAGATATCGTCGCACCGGAACCGAGCCCCACCACTCACGCGCACCACGGCCGGACTCGACGGCGCATCAGTCCACACTGCTCGCGGCATGATCGTGAGGTTGTGGCCGCTTCAGGCAGCTTATGAGCGGCCGAGCCGGCGGCCGATCGCGTTCTGGCCGCTCGACGCAGCTTATGAAGCGGCCCAGAGCGCGCAAAAGCTGCTTCAGGGGCCATAAGGTGGCAGGGGTGCCTGGAAACTGCCCCAATACCTGCTCCACGCGGCCACACCGACGCCCGAGTGGCCCCGCGCACGGGCCCTGGTCACGGCAAGCTCGACCATCCGCATCGGCTATGAGAGTGCGGACGATGCGGTCTCGAGTCGCCCACACGAGAGAGCCAACGGAGATGGACGGATCTGCTGTCGGTAGCCGCGCACGACGTCTAGGGTGGGTTTCGGCGACCAGGGAGCCGGTCGCCCGAACCGATGCGAGCGAGGAGCAACCATGGCAGTCGGCCCGGTCGATGTGTACATCATCGGATTTCCCGGCAACAAGTTCACCGGGCGGATTGCGCCGGCGATCCTGGAACAGGTGGAGAACGGGACCATTCGCGTCCTCGACCTCGAGTTCGTGAGCAAGGACGCCGACGGCGTGCTCACGGCCCTGCAGGTGCAGGACCTCGACGCCGAGACGGGCGCCGAGTTCGTCGGCCTCGAGATCAGCCAGCCGGGCGTGCTCGGCCCCGAGGATGCCGAGGAGATCAGCGAGGACCTGCTGCCGAACAGCTCGGCGATGCTGATCGCCGTCGAGAACCTGTGGGCGGCCAGACTGGTCGATGCCCTGCAGGCCGCGGACGCCGTCGTGATGGACCACGTCCGGATCCCGGTCGACGTCGCCCAGGCCGTCCTGACGGACTGACCTGGCACCACCCACACAGACAGAGAGGTAGTTCGATGGGACTCTTGCGTATGGCCGCCCGCACCGCGGTGGTCGCCGGTACCGCCACGGCCGTCTCCGGACGGGTCGCCCGCCGGCAGGCAGGCCGTTACGAAGCCCAGCAGGAGGCGGCCTACAACGCCCAGCAGGTCGCCGCCTACCAGCAGCAGGAAGCGATGCAGCAGGCCGCGCAGCAGGCCGCCGCCCAGCAGGCGGTCGCCGCCCCGCCGGTGGCACCCGCTGCGGCGGCACCGGCCCAGAGCGACACGATCGCCGAGCTGAACCAGCTCGCCCAGCTGCACGCCTCCGGCATCCTGTCCGACGCGGAGTTCGCGGCGGCCAAGGCCAAGCTCCTCGGCCTCTGAACCCGCACCGCGGACTGCGCGAGGTCGAGCCCTACTCCCGGCTGGCAGGCATCTACGACGAGATCGTCGTCGACCCCTGCTACCCCGTCTGGGCCGGCTACCTCGACCACCTGTGGCGCGGTGACCCGGCCGGTGTGCGCCGGGTGCTCGACGTGTGCTGCGGCACCGGGCTCCTGGCCGCAGAACTCCTCGACCGCGGCTATCTGGTCACCGGTGTCGACGCCTCGTCCGCGATGCTGGCGCGCGCCCGGCGGCTCCTCGGTCCGGACGTCGACCTGGTGCCGGCGACGCTGCCGGACCTGCCCGTCCCCGGCGGCTTCGACGCCGCGGTGTCGACCTTCGACGGCCTGAACTACCTGGCCCCGGCCGACTTCCGCCGCACCCTGTCGGCCGTCGCCGCGCACCTGCGCCCGGGCGGATGGTTCGTCTTCGACCTGCACGCCGACGCGATGCTCGACCTCGCGGAGAGCACGCCCGCCGTCGAGGGCGAGCAGGACGGGACCAGCTACGTCATCCGCTACACCGTCGACCGCGCGGCACGCACCTGCTGCTCCCGGATCGACGTCACCGGGGCCGGAGTGGAGCCCTTCACGGAGGAGCACCTCCAGCACCTCCACTCCGACGACGCGGTCCGCTCGGCGCTGGCCGGAGCCGGCTTCGAGCTCGTGGCGGTCACCGAGGAGTACACCGACGTGCCGGCGGACGAACAGACCCTCCGCGCGACCTGGATCGCCCGGCGCGCGACGACGCCTGCCTCCGCCGCGGCTCAGTAGCCCAGGTAGCGCCCGGGTCGGTGGTTCAGGGCGAGCACGATGTTCAGCACGACAGCACCGGCCGCGGAGAGCAGCACGTTCGCCGGCGGCACCACGGCGAGGGCCGCGACGATGATCGTCACGTCCATCGCCATCTGCACGTAGCCGGCCCGCCAGCCCACCTTCTCCTGCACGATCAGCGCCAGCGTGTTCAGCCCGCCCAGGCTCGAGCGGTGCCGGAACACCATCAGCATGCCGACGCCCGCGAGCAGGTTGCCGACCAGGGTCGCGTAGACCGGGTTCAACTGGATGCCGGGGAACATCAGCGGGTGCAGGTAGGCGAAGCCTGAGACCATCGCGATCGAGAGCAGCGTGCGCACCGAGAAGTCCCAGCCCTTGTTGCGGACGGCGAGCACGAGGAACGGCAGGTTGGTCACGAAGTAGAGCACGCCGAACGAGATCCCCGTCGCGTAGCTGAGCAGCAGCGACAGGCCCGCCGTCCCGCCGGTGACCGCGTGGGCCGACTTCAGCAGGAAGATGCCCAGCGACGCCACGAACGTGCCGGTGATGAGGCCGAACGCGTCCTCGACCAGGCTGTGCCGCAACCCGGTCTCCTCGACCGGACGGGTGGTCACGACCGCTCCCGCTCGAAGCCGGCCAGCACCGCGAGCACCCGGTCGTTCGTCGCACGGTCGGCCAGGGTGACCCGGATCCCGTCGCCGGCGTAGCCGCGCACCATCACGCCCGCCGCGTCGAACGCCGCCACCAGCCGCTCCCGCTCGGCGTCGCCGCAGCGCAGCCAGAAGAAGTTCGCCTCGCCGTCCGGCACCGCCCAGCCCAGCTCGCGCAGGGCGGCCTCGATCCGGGGCCGCTCGGCGATCACGGACGCGGCCCGCTCCGCCACCTCGTCGGCGGAGTCGAGCGCGGCCAGCGCGGCCGCCTCGGCCACGTTGCTGACCGAGAACGGCACCTGGGTGCGACGCAGGCCCTCGGCGATCTCCGGACGCGCGATCGCGTAGCCCACCCGCAGCCCGGCCAGGCCGTACGCCTTGGAGAAGGTGCGCAGCAGGCACAGGTTCGGGTAGCGCCGGTACAGCGCGAGGGTGTCCAGCTCGGTGGCCCCGAACTCGCGGTATGCCTCGTCCAGCACCACCAGCACGCTCGAGGGCACCAGCCCCAGGAAGGCCGACAACTCATCGAGCCCGATCCCGGTCCCGGTCGGGTTGTTCGGCGAGCACAGCAGCACGACCTTCGTGCGCGTGGTGATCGCCGACAGCATCGCGGGCAGGTCGTGTCCCTCGTCGGGCCGCAGCGGGACGCGGATCGCGTGCGCACCGGCGACCTGGCACAGGATCGGGTAGGCCTCGAACGAGCGCCAGGCGAACACCACGTCGTCCCCGGCGTCGCAGAGCGCGGCGATCAGCTCGGAGAGCACGCCGACGCTGCCGGGCCCGACCGCGACCTCGTCGATGCCGACGCCGTTCACCTCGGCCAGCCGCTGCCGCAGCGTGGTGGTGGCCATGTCGGGGTAGCGGTGCACGCGTCCGGCCGCCGCGGCGATGGCGTCCAGCACCTTCGGCAGCGGCGGGAAGTGGCTCTCGTTGGACGCGAGCGGGGCGACGTCCGTGCCGGTGGCCTTGCGTCCGGCCACATAGGCGGGCAGGGCTTCGACGGCGGCACGGGGCCGGGGGAGCGCTACGGGGTCCACGATTCACCTTTCAACGGATGCGGCTATGGTGGCGAACTCCGGCCAGCCTGCGCAACCGGGGACGAATCGGCTGGGCACACTGCTTCCATTTCGGGGCGGGGGTGAGCATGATGCTCAACATGACCGCGATCGACCCGCTGGACGCCAGGATCCTGCTCGCCCTGGACGACGACCCGGACGCCACCACCCTCGCCATCTCCCGCACCCTCGGCGTGGCCAGGAACACCGTGCAGGCCCGGCTGAAACGACTGGAAGCGGCCGGGGCGCTGCGCGACTTCGGCCAGCGCGTGGACCACGCCGCGCTCGGCTACCCCCTGGTCGCGTTCGTGTCGCTGGAGATCAGCCAGTCCAGCGGCGACGCGGCCGCGGCCGGTGTGGTGGCGTTGCCGGAGGTGATCGAGATCCACTCCACGACCGGCGACGCCGACCTGCTGGTGAAGGTGGTGGCCCGGGACACCGCGCACCTGTACCGGGTCACCAACGCCATGCTCGAGATTCCCGGTGTGACGCGAAGCAGCACGGCGATCTCGCTGGCCGAAGTGTTGCCCACCCGGATGCGTGCGCTGCTGGAGGTGGCCGCGCGTGGCTGATCCCGTCCGGACGCGCTTCCGCCACTTCGTCGAATCGTCGGCCCACCGGGCGCCCCTCTACTCGCGGATCAGCAGGGCGCTCGCGGACTGGCCGGTGCTGGACGACCTGCTCGCGGACGCGCCTGATCCCGCCCGCGTGCCGGTGAACCTGCTCGCTGCCGTGCACTACCTGCTGCTCGCCGATCCGTCCCACCCGCTGGCCCGGTTCTACCCGAACCTCGCCGGTGGAGCCGTCGACAGCGGCGACCCGGTGCCCGAGTTCCTCGCGTTCTGCGCCGACCACGCCACCGAACTGCGCGAACTGGTGGCGACCCGGCTGCCCCAGACGAACGAGATCGGACGGGCGCCGGTGCTGGTCGCGGGGTTCGGCCAGCTACCGCCGGGGCCGCGGGCGCACCTCGACGTCGGCGCCAGCGCCGGGCTCAACCTGATGCTCGACCGGCTCGCCTACACCGACGGCCACGGGGTGCTGGGGTCCTCTGAGGTGGTGCTGGAATGCTCCGTGCGTCCCGAGGGGCGACGACTGGCCGACGGGCTCCCGGTGATCGCGTCCCGGCTCGGCCTGGACGCGCACCCGCTCGATCTCACGGATCCCGACGACGCACGCTGGCTGGAGGCGTGCGTGTGGCCCGACCAGGCGGACCGGTTCGCACGGCTCGAGCGGGCGATCGAGCTGTTCCTGGCCGATCCGGTACCGCTGCGGCGCGGGGACGCGGTCGCCGACCTGGCGTCCGCGGTGGGCGAACTGGGCGACGGCACCCCCGTCGTCACCACGAGCTGGATGCTCTGCTACCTGGCGCCCGGTCAGCAGCGGGAGTTCGCCGCCGGGATCGAGGCGCTCGGGACGGTGCGCGACCTCGACTGGGTATGGGCGGAGTCGCCGCGCATCGTCGAGGCACTGCCAGTGCCGGAGGACCTGGCCGGGAGCGATGCCACGCTGCTCGGCTACTCGAGCTGGCGGGACGGCCGGCGCACCGACCGGGCGCTGGCCCAGTGCCACCCGCACGGCTACTGGCTCAACTGGTTGTGAGGTTTGGCCGGGTGCCCGCGCGGGTACTGCGTCCCGGGACAACCGAATGAAGGAGCCATATGTCCACGACCACGGGAACCGGAATCGCCCTGCTGGTGATCGGTGCCATCCTCAGCTTCGCCGTGAAGGATTCGATCTCCGGCGTGAACCTGACCATGATCGGCTACATCTGCATGGGCGCCGGCGTCCTCGCCGTGATCCTCGGCCTGGTCACGAACGCGCAGGCCACCCGCCGCACCAACGTCGTCGAGCACCGCGACGAGCAGGCCTGACCCCAGGAACCAGGAAGCCGCCGAACCACGCGTTCGGCGGCTTCCGTCGTGCTCGGGGCGCGATCAGGCCTCGCCGCCGTTGCGGCGGAGCACCTCGCTGAGCCGCTCGGCGGCGGCGATGACGGCGGGCGCGTGCAGGCGTCCGGGCTGGCGGGAGAGCCGCTCGATCGGGCCGGAAACGCTGACCGCGGCGATCACCTTGCCGCTGGGGGAGCGCACCGGGGCCGAGACAGACGCGACGCCGGGCTCGCGCTCGGCGACCGACTGGGCCCAGCCGCGGCGGCGGACGGTGGCCAGCGCCACCGCGGAGAAGGAGGAGTTCTGCAGGCCACGCTGGATCCGCTCGGGATCCTCCCAGGCCAGCAGCACCTGGGCTGCGGAGCCGGCCCCCATGGTGAGCTGGGTGCCGACCGGAATGGTGTCGCGCAGGCCGGACGGGCGTTCCGCGGCGGCGGCGCAGACGCGCATGTCGCCCTGGCGGCGGAACAGCTGGGCGGATTCGCCGGTGATATCGCGCAGGCGGGCCAGGACGGGCCCGGCGGTGGCGAGCAGGCGGTCCTCACCGGCGGCGGAGGCCAGCTCGGTGAGGCGCGGGCCGAGCACGAAGCGTCCCTGCAGGTCGCGGCTGACCAGGCGGTGGTGCTCGAGTGCGACGGCGAGGCGGTGGGCGGTCGGCCGGGCGAGCCCGGTGGCCGTGACGAGTCCGGCGAGGGTGGTCGGGCCCTGCTCGAGGGCGGTCAGCACGAGAGCCGCCTTGTCGAGGACGCCGACGCCGCTTGAGTTGTCCATAGGATAAGACTGCCGTCTCGCATCATGATATGCAAGCTGGTAGTGTTCGGGTGCGATAGCCCACCACGCTGCACTGATGGAGGTCCGATGGGCAAAACCCTGAGTGACAAGGTATGGGACAACCACGTCGTCCGCACGGCCGACGGCGAGCCCGACCTGCTGTACATCGACCTGCACCTCGTCCACGAGGTCACCAGCCCCCAGGCCTTCGACGGGCTGCGGCTCGCCGGGCGGCCGGTGCGGCGCACCGACCTGACCATTGCGACTGAGGACCACAACACGCCGACGCTG
>JBDHZJ010000054.1:0-9358 GCA_039811825.1 Propionicimonas sp. | reverse complement strand
CCTCGGGAGGGGCGTTTCCCCTAGTCAACGCGGAGGTGCGGGGATTTGAACCCCGGAGAGGGTTGAAGCCCTCAACCCGCTTAGCAGGCGGGCGCCATAGACCGGACTAGGCGACACCTCCAAGACCGCAGGCCAGCCTACAAGCGGCGATCCGGCGAGGCAAAAGCGGCGCGGGCGTCCCCGGACCCCCGATCCCACAGCTCAGCGGACGACGGCAGGAAAAACGATTTGTGAACGCCCGGTAAGCTTGCTTCGGCCCTTCGTCTGTAGTAAGGATTCCCTCTCGCATGAGCACCGATCCGTCCGCGCCCGACGGCGCCAACGCACGCCGCGCCGCCGATCCGGAACCCGGATCTCCTGCCGGCCCCGCGCGACGGGCCGCCCACACCCGCAGCTTCTCCGGTGCGCTCGGGTGGACCGTGCTCGGCACCATCATTCCCGGCCTGGGCCTGTGGCGCGCCGGACGCAGGGTCGCCGGCGGCATCGTGATGGGCCTGTTCGTCCTGCTGATCGGTGGCGGGGTGGCCCTCTACATCACCAACCGCAAGCTCATCGAGGACGCGGTGCTGGCGCAGGCGGGCGTGCTCCAGGACGTGGCGATCGGCCTCGTGGTGCTCGCCGTGCTCTGGGTGGTCGTGATCGGCGCCAGCCACCTCGCCCTGCGTCCGGCCAGCCCCACCGTCGGCCAGCGCGCAATCGGCGCGGTCGTCGTGGGCGCCCTGGCCTTCATCGTCGCCGCGCCCATGGCCGTGGGCGCCAACATGGCCCTGATCGCCGCCGACACCGTGGACGTCATCTTCGGCGACGGCACCGACGAGACCCCGGACGCCACCCAGCCCACTCTCGATCCCGTCGACCCGTGGGCGAACAAGGACCGGCTGAACTTCCTCATCCTGGGCGGCGACTCCGGCACCGGGCGCGCGGCGTCCACGGGGATGCGGGCCGACACCGTGATCGTGGCCTCGATCGACACCCATTCCGGCGCCACCACGCTGTTCACGCTGCCCCGCAACGCGGAGCACATGCCGTTCCCGAAGAACTCGCCGCTGCGCAAGTACTACCCGAACGGCTTCCGCTCCCCGAACCCCAACGCCGACCTCTACGAGCGGTCGCAGTACCTGCTCAACGCGATGTACCGCGTGGTGCCCACGGTCGTGCCGAACGACGTCCTCGGCAAGACGAAGGACTTCGGCGCCAGCGTGATGAAGGAGTCCGTCGGCGAGGCCCTCGGCCTCGACATCGACTACTACGTCAAGGTGAACATGGACGGGTTCAAGGACTTCGTCAACGCCATCGGCGGGATCACCGTGAACATCAACTACAAGATCCCGATCGGCGGCCAGACCGACGCCGGGGTTGAGCCGAGCGGTTACCTCACCCCCGGCCCCAACCAGCACCTGAACGGGCACGACGCCCTGTGGTACGCCCGCGGCCGCTACGGCCTGGACGACTACAAGCGGATGGAACGCCAGCGCTGCGTGATCAACGCCGTGGTGCAGCAGACCACCCCGCAGGCGGTCCTGACCAACTTCCAGCAGATCGCGAAGGCCGGGCGGACCAACATCGCCACCGACGTGCCCCGCAGCCTGCTGCCCGACCTGGTCGACCTCGGCCTGAAGGTGAAGGACAGCTCGCTGCGCAGCGTCGTGTTCGACCCGCAGAGCGGGTTCAACAGCCCGAACCCGGACTGGGCCGCGGTGCAGAAGAAGGTGCAGAAGGCGCTCAAGGAGACCGCTGCCGGC
Organism: Propionicimonas sp.; assembly: GCA_039811825.1. Lineage (GTDB taxonomy): Bacteria > Actinomycetota > Actinomycetes > Propionibacteriales > Propionibacteriaceae > Propionicimonas. Next base: position 7,616 of record JBDHZJ010000054.1, on the reverse strand, counting down.
GTGGAGCCGACCGCGACCGCGACGCCGACGAGCACCGGCTCGGCCTCTGCCTCGGCGAGCACGAAGCCGACCAAGAAGGCCACGTCGAAGACCAAGAGCGACGACCTCGAGGCCATCTGCGGCTACCACCCGCAGAAGGGCTGACCGGACGCCGGGGAGGCCGGAAGGCCCGCGGAGGCTCAGGCTCCGTAGCCGCGGTTCGCGTCCAGGTGTTCGGCGATGTCCGCGCCCAGCGCATCCAGGTCGGCGCCCGCGCTGCGCGCCACGACCAGCTGGACGCGGGTGCCGTCCTTGTGGTGCAAGGTGATCCGGTCGCGGCCGCGGGTCACGCGGCCCACGTCCGACCACTTCCCGGCCTCGGTCGCGTCGCGGCCCTGCAACACGTAGCCGTCCTCATCCAGGACCACGTGGACGCGCATGGCCCGCGCCACCCAGGCCGACGCGGCGAACAACGCGAAGCCGAGGGCGACCACCACCAGCCCCACCACGAGCAGTGCGAGGTTGGAGTCGAGCAGTTGGGCCATCAGCACCAACATGATGCCGACGAACATGAGGATGGCCGACAGCGCGAGCGCCCGCAACGGCGGCCGCTGCCGCACCTGATGCGTCGAAGCCGCCACGCTGCGTCCTCCCATCTCGCGGTTCCGGCGGCGAGGGTGGGATTCGAACCCACGGAGCCGTTGAGCTCGGCCGCTTTCAAGGCGGCTGCACTAGTCCACTATGCGACCTCGCCAGTCGACCCATCGTACCCACGTGCCCGGAACCGCTTCAGATGACGGTCAGCATCTTGGCACCTCTGTCCATGGGAAGATCCTGACAACTCGGCGTTGTGGGCAAGGATGCAAAGCTGGGGGCATGCGTATCGTCACCGTCACCGAGCCCGGTGGGCCCGAGAACCTGGTCATCGCCGAGGCACCCCGTCCGTCCGCGGGCCCCGGGGAGGTCGTCATCCGGGTGCGCGCCGCCGGCGTGAACCGTGCCGACCTGCTGCAACGGCAGGGCTTCTACCCGCCCCCGCCGGGGATCAGCGAGGTGATCGGGCTCGAGGTGTCGGGCACGATCGACGAGGTGGGTGACGGTGTCGCGGGCTGGGCGCCCGGGGACGACTGCGTGGCCCTGCTCGCCGGCGGCGGCTACGCCGAGTACGTCAGCGTGCCGGCCGGCCAGGTGATCGTCCCGCCGCCGGGCGTCGACCCGATCAGCGCGGTCGGCCTGGTCGAGGTGGCCGCCACCGTCGTGTCGAACTTCGACCACGTGCACCTGGCGTCCGGCGAATCGCTGCTGGTGCACGGCGGTGCGGGCGGCATCGGGACGTTCGCGATCCAGTACGCGAAGGCGCTCGGCGTCCGGGTGCTGACCACCGCGGGATCGCCGGACAAGCTCGCCCTGTGCCGCGAGCTCGGCGCGGACGTCGCCATCGACTACCACGACGACTGGGCGGTCGCCGTCGCCGAGGTGACCGACGGCCGGGGCGTGGACGTGATCCTCGACGTGATCGGCGCGAAGTACCTCGAGGCGAACGTCGCGGCCCTCGCCACGGACGGACGCCTGGTCGTGATCGGCCTGCAGGGCGGGCGCAAGGGCACCCTCGATCTGAACCGCCTGCTGACCAAGCGGGGCACGGTCACCGCCACCAGCCTGCGCGGACGCCCGGTCGAGCAGAAGGCGGCCATCTGCGCGGCCGTCGCCGAGCGGGTGTGGCCGCTGGTCGCGTCCGGGCAGATCCGGCTCGCGCCGGAGACGCGGTTCCCGCTGGAGCGGGTCGCCGACGCCCACCGCCAGCTCGAGTCGGGCCAGAACACCGGCAAGGTGATCCTCACGATCTAGGGGGTCGACATGGACGACGGTATCCGGGTGGAACTGCTTTACGGCCGTGGCCGCCTCCCGGTCCGGTTTCCCGAATCGGCCGACGTCGAGGTCATCCGCAAGCGCACGCCGCCGAAGCTCACCGACCCGGCGCGCGCCGTCGCAGACGGCCTGGACAACCCCGAGGACTGCCCGGGCCTGACCGAGCTGGCCCGGGGCCGGCGCAGCGCCTGCATCGTCGTGTGCGACATCACCCGGCCGGTGCCCAACCACCTGTTCCTGCGGCCCATGGTGGAGCGGATGACCGCGTCCGGGATTCGCCGGCAGGACATCACCGTCCTGATCGCGAACGGACTGCACCGTCCCGGTGACGACGCGGAGGTCGCCGAGATCATCGGCGACCCCTGGGTGGTCGAGAACGTCCGGGTCGTGTCCCACGACGCACGGGACCCCGCGTCCCTGGTCGACCTCGGACGCACGGCGTCCGGCGACTGCCCGGTCTCGGTCAGCCGCCGTCTGGTCGAGGCGGACCTTCGGATCGTGACCGGCCTGGTCGAACCCCACTTCATGGCCGGGTGGTCGGGAGGACGCAAGGTGGTCGCACCGGGCGTGGCCGGGGAGGACACCATCCGCACGTTCCACTCCTCCCGGTTCATGGAGCACCCGCTCGCCGTCCAGTGCAACCTCGAGGGGAACCCGCTCCACCTCGCGCAGCTCGAGATCGTGCGCGGGATCGGCGAGTTGTACGCGCTGAACACCGTGATCGACGAGGACCGCGACCTCAGCTTCGTGAACTTCGGCGGGATCGAGGCCAGCCACCTGCGCGCCGTGGCCTTCGTGCAGGACTACGCGGTCGTCGGGGTGACCCGGAGGTTCCACACCGTCGTCACATCAGCGGCCGGGTACCCGCTGGACCGCACCTACTACCAGACCGTGAAGGGCATGGTCACGCCGCTCGACATCCTCGAGCCCGGCGGCACGATCATCGTCGCGTCGGAGTGCTCCGAGGGGTTCGGCAGCAGGCACTACCGGGACGCCCAGCAGCGGCTGGTCACGCTCGGTGTGGACGCGTTCGCCGAGTCTCTGGCCCACAAGGAGCTCGCCGACATCGACGAGTGGCAGACCGAGATGCAGCTCAAGCCGATGCGGGTCGGCACGATCCAGCTGTACACGACCGGCCTGGCCGCGGAGGACCTCCGGCTCACCGGTGTGGGCGCGGTCGCCTCGGTCGAGGCGGCCGTCCTCGGCAGCCTGTCCGCCCACCCCGGCAGCGCCGTCGCCGTGATCCCGGAGGGGCCCTACGTGATCCCGAGGTACCGGCCGGCGGCAGGGTGAGCGCGCCCGGCTAGCCGATTTCGACCACCACGGGAGCGTGGTCGGACGGGGCACCCTCGCCCTGCGCCGGGTCGCGCTCGTCGCGGTCGATGAACCCACCGGACACCCGTCCCGCGACCTGGGGCGAGGCCAGCACGAAGTCGATCTTCAGCCCGCGGTTCCGCTCGAAGCGCTGCCGGTAGTAGTCCCAGTAGGTGTAGCCGGGGCCGTGCGCGCGCGACACCTCCACGTAGCCGTCCTCCAGCAGGGCCGCGAACGCCGCCCGCTCCTGCGGCGTCACGTGGGTCGAGTTCCGGAACTGGGACATGTCGAACACGTCGTCATCGGTGGGACAGACGTTCCAGTCGCCGACCAGCACGGTCGGTTCCGACAGCCAGGGCCGCGCGGCCTCGCGGAGCGCGGCCATCCAGTCGAGCTTGTAGGCGTAGTGGGCGTCGTTCGGCTTGCGACCGTTCGGTACGTACAACGACCAGATCCTCACCCCGCCGCAGGTCGCGCCGAGCGCCCGCGCCTCCCGGACCGGCGGCTCGCCCCACCCCGGCTGTCCGGGGAAGCCCTCGGTCACGTCGTCGAGGCCGACCCGGCTCGCGATGGCCACGCCGTTCCACTGCCCGTCGCCGGCGAGGGCCACCTCGTAGCCCAGCCCCTGCAACCCCAGGAGCGGCACCTGGTCCTCGCGCGCCTTCACCTCCTGCATGGCGAGCACGTCGATGTCGTGGCGCTCGCAGAAGGCTTCCACCCGCCCGATCCGGGCGCGCAGCGAGTTGACGTTCCAGGTCGCGATCCTCACGACCGACAGCGTCTCACGAGCCCCACCCACCTTCCGCCCCCCGGACCCACCCGGGGACGGAAGAGAACCGTCCCCGCGAACCGGAAGAGAACCGTCCCCGTTGCCGGCGGCTGGTCTCGACAGGGTCGACCAGCCGCTTGTTGAGGGCTCGACCAAGCGGCGGGGACGCGCGCTACGAGCGCCAGGTGCGCCACAGGCGGGCGTACTCGCCGTCCCGGGCGATCAGCTCGTCGTGGGAACCGAGTTCGGCGATGCGTCCGTCGATCACGACCGCGATCCGGTCCGCGTCGTGCGCGGTGTGCAGCCGGTGGGCGATCGCGATCACCGTCCGGTCGGCCAGCAGCGCGGCCATCGAGCCCTCCAGGTGCCGGGCCGTGCGCGGGTCGATCAGGGACGTCGCCTCGTCCAGCACCAGCGTGTGCGGATCGGCCACCATCAGCCGCGCGAGCGCCACCTGCTGCGCCTGCGCCGGCGTCAGGTGCACGCGTCCGTGCCCGAGCACCGTGTCCAGGCCCTGAGGCAGTCGCTCCACCCAGTCGAGCGCGTCCACCGCGCGCAGCGCGTCCCGCACCGCCGCGTCCACCGCCTCGCCCTCCAGTTGCCGGTCGCGCGCCAGCACGATGTTGTCCCGGACGGTGCCCACGAACACGTGGTGCTCCTGGGTGACCAGTGCCACCTCGGTGCGCAGCAGGTCCAGCGGCAGCGTCATCACGTCCACCCCGCCGATGTCGACCTCGCCGGTGCGCGGGCCGTTGATCCCGGCCAGCAGCCGGCCCAGCGTCGACTTGCCCGACCCGGACGGCCCCACGATCGCCAGCCGCTCCCCCGGCTTCAGGTCGAGGTCGATACCGTGCAGCACGTCGACGCCGGGACGGTAGGCGAAGCGCAGGTCGCCGGCGACCACCTCGGTACCGTCGGGACGCTCCTCGCCGGCCACCCGGTCCTCGGGCACCTCGGCCACGCCGAGCAGGCGCGTGGTCGCGGCCAGCCCCACCTGCAGCGTGTCGAACACCTGGATCAGCCGGTCCATCGGCTCGACCAGGCCCTGCACGTAGATCGCGGCCGTCGTGATCTCGCCGAGGGTCACCCAGCCCTGCGCGTAGCCCCAGGTGCCGAGCAGCACCACGCCCACCAGCGGCAACTGGTAGGAGACGTCGAGGAAGATGAAGAACAGGTTCCGCAGCGTCATCGTGTACCGCTCGGCCTGGTTCGACACGTCGACGTCGGCGTCCCCGATCGCGATCCGGCGCTCACCCAGCCCCAGCGCCTCCACCGTCCGCGCACCTTCGACGGTCTCGGTCGTGGTGGAGTTGATCTGGCTGTACGTGCCCGACTCGGTGATGTAGCCCGCTCCCGCATGCCGCAGGTAGTGCCGCGTCGAGAACCACAGCACGATCAGCGAGCCGGTCATCGTCAGCGCAAGGAACCACGAGTTGAGCACCAGCGCGACCAGGCTGGCCACCACCAGCACCGACGACATCACCAACTGCGGGAACGCCCAGCGCACCGACTGGCTCATCTTCGACACGTCGGACGTGATCCGGGTGAGCAGGTCGCCGCTCGAGGCCGACTCCACCTCGCCCAGCGGCAGCCGCAGCACCGTGCCGACGATCTCCTCCCTCGCCGCGGCGAGCAGGTCGTAGCCGAGCACGGCGGACGCGCGCCGGGCCGCGAACACCAGCGCGGACTGGACGACCACCACCACGACGACGCCGATGATGATCCGGTCCACCTGCCCGACGTCGACCGCCCCTCCGGTGACCTGGTCGACCAGGTCGCCCAGCAGGCGCGGCACGATCAGCCCGGCCACCGCCGCCGCCAGGTTCGTGGCCACGGTGAGGGCGAACATGCCCTTGCGGGTGCGCAGCAGCCGGCGCACGAACGCCCACGCGGCGGCGTTCCCGGCCACCGGCAGGCCCCGCTCCGGTCGGCGGGACGCGGCGTAGAACGCCCGCGCGCGTTCGCCGCGCAGCCGGTGGCGGCGGCGCAGCGCGGCCAGCCGGTCCACCCAGGGCAGGCCGGGAGTGACCAGCAGCTCGGGCGGCACCGGTTCATCGATCGGGCCGTGGATCCAGTCGGCCACCGACGGCCCTTCGTGACGCCGGGCTCGTTCCTCGCCCGGCTCCTCAGGGACCGTGGAAGGATCACGCAGCGCTCGTTCCTCGCCCGGCTCCTCAGGGACCGTGGAGGGCTGACGCGGCGCTCGTTCCTCGCCCGACTCCTCAGAGACCGTTCCCCAACCGTGCGCCTCCAACGTTGACCGGTCGCTCATTCGTCGTCCTCCATGCCGCGGCCGACGATCGCGCGGTAGCGCGGGTCGGCCAACAGGTCGGCGTGGGTGCCGCGGGCGACCTCGCGTCCCTCGACCAGCAGGCTCACCTCGTCGACGTGGTGCAGCAGCAGCGGCGACGCGGTCATCACGACCGTGGTGCGGCCACGGCGGTGCTCCACCAGGCGCTCGGCGATCCGCGCCTCTGTGTGCGCGTCCACCGCCGACGTCGGCTCGACCATCACGAGCACCTCGGGGTCGAGCAGCAGCGCCCGGGCCAGCACGACCCGCTGCCGCTGGCCACCGGACAGGCCCCGGCCCAGCTCGTCGATGCGCCCCTGCCAGCCGCCGGGCAGGCCGGCGTACACGTCCTCGGCGGCCGCGGTGTGCAGCACCTCCTGCGCCTGGGCGAGGGTGTGGGTGCCCCACGGGTCGACCGCCTGCTGCAGGGTGCCGGCGAACAGCTGGCTGGCGGTGTCGGAGACCACCACCGTCCGGCGCAGGGACGCGAGCGGCAGGCGGCTGTAGTCAACACCGTCCGCGGTCACGCCCCACTCGCCGCCGCCGAGCTCCTGGTCCCGCTCGGCCACCGCGGCGCGGCGCGCCTCCTTCTGCTCCCGTGCGCGCCGGGCCTCCCGTCCGCGCAGTTCGGACTCGTCGTCGTCCGTCTCCGGCGCCCCCTGCAGGGTGGGCAGGTAGCGGCCCAGCCGGTCGGCCAGGGCCGCCGACTCCTCGGGGACGGCGCTGACGACGGCGAGGAACCGGCCCGGCTCCACCACCACGCCGGACGCGCCGTCCTCCAGCCGCGGCCGCGGCGCGAGCGGCTCGTCGCCCTCGCTGAACGGCGGTTCGGGGGCCAGCAGCGCGATCGTCTTGCGCGCCGACACCAGGCCCTGCACCCACTTCTGGGCGAACTCGAAGAAGGTCTGCAGCGGCCACACCATGAACAGCGCGTAGCCGACGAAGGAGATCAGCTGGCCGACGGTGAGCTGCCCGTCCAGCATCTCGTGGGTACCCAGCCAGACCAGCGTGACCAGCAGCAGGCCGGACAGCAGCACGCTGATCGTCTCGGTGACCGCCTGCCAGGTGCCGGTGGTGACGCCGAGCCGGCGCACCTTCTGCGACAGCGTGGCGTAGTTGTTGCCGAACGTCCGCTCGCCGCCGATCCCGCGCAGGATCCGCAGGCCGGAGACGATGTCGGTGGCCATGGACGTGAGCTCGCCGGTCTGGGTGCGCTCGGCGGTCTGGGCGTGGTTGAGCGGACGCAGCACCGGGGACGCCGCCCCGACCAGCAGCGGCCCCGCGATCACGACCACCCAGCCCAGCGGCGGCGACGTGCTGAACATCAGCGCGCAGACCAGCACGAACGCCGACATCGCCCCGATCGTGCGGGAGACGATCTCGATGGTCTGGCCG
>JBDHZJ010000053.1:0-9394 GCA_039811825.1 Propionicimonas sp. | reverse complement strand
AGCTTGTCCTCGGCGCTCGAGACCGCCTCCTTGTTCGAGGAGACGTCCTTCTTCGCCTGGACGAGTGCCTTGCGCACCTTGTCGCGGGCGTCCTTGAGGTTCTCGGCGTGAGCGGACGGGCCGAGCCCGCCGACCAGGCCGAGCAGCAGGACGGCGACGAGCGCGAAACGGACTGTGGTCACCAGCGGACCGAGGCGGCTAGCCCGGGGTCCGCGTGAGGTGGGGGAAGACACCTGCACGACATACCCTTCGGTTGTTATCTCCTCAGACCCGCAGGAACCTCCGGGTCGCGATCAATGTAGGAATGATAGAAAGGACGACGGCAACCACGGCGAGGCTCGCCATGGCAGTGCCAACGTTGCTCCAGTCGATCCAGCGAATTGTCTGGATCTCCGCCTCCGCGCGGCCCACCACCACGAATTGCTGGACGGCGGCGAGGGTGAGGCACGCCAGCGCCGCACCGCCGATCGCCGCGATCAGCGACTCGAGCAGGAACGGCAGCATGATGTACCAGTTCGACGCACCGACCAGCCGCATGATGCCGATCTCCCTGCGCCGGGAGTAGGCGGCCAGCCGGATCGTGTTGCCGATCTGCAGCGCCGCGGCCAGCAGCAGCAGGGCACTCAGCCCGACCGTGGCCCAGCGGGCGAGGTTCAGCCAGGCGAACATCGGGTCGAGGATCTTGCGCAGGTCCTGCACCTGTTCCACGCCGGGCATCCCGCTCATGGCCGAGACGACCCCCTCGTACTCCTCCGGGTTCTTCAGCTTCACCCGGAACGAGTCCTGCATCATGTCGACGGTGGTGGACTTCAGGATCGGATCGTTGTCGGCGTAGTACTCCTTGAACTGCTGGTACGCCTGCTCCTTGGTCTCGTAGTAGACCTCCGCGACCTCGGGATTGCTCTTCAGGGCCTGCTCGATGTCGGCACGCTGGGCGTCCGTGGCCGCCTCGCCCTGGACGCAGTTGCCACCGCGGGAGTCGGCCACGCACAGGAACACGCTGATCTCGACCTTGTCGTACCAGTCGTCCTTGAGCCGGTCGACCTGCTGGGCGACCAGCAGGCCCGCGCCGAACAGGGTCAGCGAGACCCACATCGTGACCACCACGGCCAGCGTCATGGACGCGTTGCGGCGCAGCCCCGACCACGCCTCGGAGAAGGTGTGCCTCATCGGAGGCCTCCCCTCGGGGAACGCTCACTGGTAGCCATAGACGCCCTTGCTCTGGTCGCGGACCAACTCGCCCCTGGCCAGCTCGATCACGCGCTTGCGCATCTGGTCGACGATGTTCGCGTCGTGGGTGGCCATGATCACCGTGGTGTCGGCCCGGTTGATCCGGTCGAGCAGCTTCATGATGCCGATGCTGGTGTTCGGGTCGAGGTTGCCGGTGGGCTCGTCGGCGATCAGGATCGCCGGACGGTTCACGAAGGCCCGCGCGATCGCCACCCGCTGCTGCTCGCCGCCGGAGAGCTCCTCGGGCAACCGGTCGCCCTTGCCCTCCAGGCCGACGAGTTCGAGGGTCTCGGGGACGACCTTGCGGATCAGGGCGGTGGGCTTGCCGATCACCTGCATGGCGAACCCGACGTTCTCGGTGACGGTCTTGCCTGGCAGCAGCCGGAAGTCCTGGAACACCGTGCCGATCTGGCGGCGCAGCGCCGGGACCTTCCAGCTGTGCAGCCGGCTCAGGTCCTTGCCGGCCACGTGGATGTGCCCGGACGTGGGCAGGTACTCGCGCAGGATCAGCCGCAGGAAGGTGGACTTCCCGGAGCCGGACTCGCCGACCAGGAAGGTGAACTCACCCTTGGCGATCTCCACGGTGACGTTGCTCAGCGCGGGACGCGTCTGACCGTCATAGGTCTTGGAGACGTCTTCGAATCTGATCACAGGTGCTCTCGAACCGGGTAGGCAGTGGGGAAGTTTCCTTAACGTTTGCTAAGGCCGGCCTCAGAAAGCTTATTCGACAAGGGAGGCCTGCCCAATTCCATCCTTCGGCGTGTCAGCGCTCGCCCTGTTGTCTGCGCCACCGGACTCCCGCGTCGATGAAGCCGTCGATGTCGCCGTCGAAGACCGCATCCGGGTTGCCCACCTCGTGGTCGGTGCGCAGGTCCTTGACCATCTGGTACGGGTGCAGCACGTAGGAGCGCATCTGCGAACCCCAGGAGTTCCCGCCGTCTCCCTTCAGCTCGCGCATCTCGGCCTCCTTCTCGGCCCGGGCGCGCTCGAGCAGCCGGGACTGCAGCACGCGAAGCGCCGCCGCCTTGTTCTGCAGCTGGGACTTCTCGTTCTGGCAGGACACCACCAGGCCGGTGGGTAGGTGAGTGATCCGGACGGCGGAGTCGGTGGTGTTCACGCTCTGCCCACCGGGCCCCGACGAGCGGAACACGTCCACCCTGATGTCGGACTCCGGGATGTCGATGTGGTCGGTCTCCTCGGTGACCGGGAGCACGTCCACGCCGGCGAAGGACGTCTGCCGGCGGCCCTGGTTGTCGAACGGGCTGATCCGGACCAGCCGGTGGGTGCCGTGCTCGACGGAGAGCATTCCGTAGGCGAAGGGCTCCCGCACCGTGAAGGTGGCCGACTTGATGCCCGCCTCCTCGGCGTAGGACGTGTCGTAGACCTCGGTGTTGTACCCGTGGCGCTCGGCCCAGCGCAGGTACATCCGCAGCAGCATCGCCGCGAAGTCGGCCGCATCGACGCCGCCGGCCTCGGAACGAATCGTGACCAGGGCGTCGCGCTGGTCGTACTCACCCGAGAGCAGCGTGCGGATCTCCAGCGCCTCGATGTCGGCCGCGAGGGTGGCGAACTCCTTCTGGGCCTCGGCGAGAGTGCCGGCGTCGTCCTCCTCGACCGCGAGTTCGATCAGGACGCCGAGGTCGTCGACCCGGCCGCGCAGCCCGACGATCCGGTCCACTTCAGCCTGTGCCCGGGACAACCGCGAGGTGACCCGCTGCGCGTTCTCCTGGTCATCCCACAGGTCGGGGGCCGCGGCCTCCTCCTGCAACGCCGCGATCTCGGCCCGCTTGGCGGCAGGGTCGATGACCGCTTCGATCGAGGTGAGGGTGCGGTCGAGGACGGCCAGGTCGGCCTGCAGATCAGCGGCAGTCACGAGGTATCACTCTACGCCACCGCTCCCCCGCGTCCCGGCACCACCAGGACGGGGCCTTGTCACCTTCCCGGGGGACCTATTCCCGGCCCTTTCCGGGAATGGCTGGATTTGTCACCTGAACGGGTGACGGAACGGTGTCCCCCGGGGGGTGACTAGGGGTTGTCCCCTTTTTGGGGGACTTCTCGAACCTCAAAAAAAAGATCCCGGAAATCCTTCCCAACGCCTTGCAATTGACGGCGGGATACGTAGTAAAGTTCTCAGCGAGGCAAACGGTTCCCCCCGAACCAACGCCCCTGAACAGTCTGGTTCCCCCCGATCCGGACTGGCTGCCCCCCGGCAGTGCCCGCAGAACTCCGGTTCGTGGCGGGCATCTTCCCTTTTCCGGGCCCGACTACGGTCCTTGCCCCTGCGCACCGGCACGCAGCAGGTCGCGTCATGATGAATTGCAGCGGCCCGGATCACCATCCGGAGAGCGACGGATTCGGGCATGACAACCGTCGCTGTTAGCGGAATCACCGAGGGGCGTCACGACACCCGGCTGTCTTGGTGAAATAGCTACGCGACCGAGGCCAGCGCGAACGGCAGCACCGCCGGCGCCCCGCCGCCCCGCAACAGCGCCGCGACGACCGTCATGGTCCAGCGCGAATCCACGAGGTCGTCCACCACCAGCACCGGCCCGGACGCCTGGTCGAGCCATTCCTGCTGGGCCGGCGACAGGCGGAACCGTCCGAACACCTGGCGCAGCCGGTAGGCGCTGTTCGCCGCGGGCTCCTCCGGCTCCGCCGCCGGGATCCGCTGGAGTTCGCCCAGGTCGACCAGCCGTCCACTGCGGGCGATGCCCGCGGCCAGCGAGCCGACCAGTTCCCGGTGGCGCAGCGACGGCACGGCGAGGACCGCCGCCGGGCGCTCGTCCCAGTCCCACTCCTTGAGCACGCGGAAGCAGTACGGCAGCACCCAGTCGGGCACCGGGCCGTCCGGCGCCTCGACGAGGTCGCGCAGGCGCTGCCCGAGGCCCAGGTCCGTGAAACGCGCGAGTACCCGTCCTGGCGCCGCGCTGCCCTCGGCCCCGATCCGACCCGAGACGGGCACGCCGAGCCGGCTCATGCCGGAGGGCCACAGGCTGCGCGGCGCCACCTCCACGCCGACCCGGTCGAGTTCGGTGCGGGTGGCGGAGACGTCGTCGTCGCCCACGGCCGCGGCGTACCAGGGCGCGGTGCAGCGATCGCAGCGTCCGCAGCGGGCGGGCTCGGGGTCGTCGAGGGTCTGCTGCAGGAAGGCCATCCGGCACTCGCCGCTGTCCAGGTAGTCGAGCATCAGGCCCTGCTCCCGGCGGCGGGCCTCGGCCACCCGGGCGTAGCGGTCCGCGTCATAGGTCCAGGACTCGCCGGTGCCCACCCAGCCGCCGCGGGTGCGGGTGACCGCGCCGTCCACGTCGAGCACCTTGAGCAGCAGCTCCAGCCGGGTGCGACGCAGGTCGACGATCGCCTCCAGGGCTCCGGCCGAGAGCGGCCCCTCCGCCTCGGCGAGCGCATCCAGCACCGCCTGCGCGGTGCCCTCCTCGGGCATGGACGCGGTGGCGAAGTAGTGCCAGATGTCCCGGTCGGCCGGCGTCGGCAGCAGCAGGACGTCGGCGCTGGCGACGGCGCGGCCGGCCCGGCCCACCTGCTGGTAGTAGGCCACCGGAGAGCTGGGCGCGCCGAGGTGGATGACGAAGCCGAGGTCGGGCTTGTCGAAGCCCATCCCGAGCGCCGACGTGGCCACCAGCGCCTTCACCTGGTTGTCGCGCAGGCGGGCCTCCAGGTCCTCGCGCTCGGCGGGCTCGGTGCGTCCGGTGTAGGCGGCGACCCGGTGCCCGTGGCGGGTGAGCAGGGCGGCCAGGTCCTCGGCCTGCGCAACGGTGAGGGTGTAGATGATGCCGCTCCCGGTGAAGTCGGCCAGGTGCGCGACCAGCCAGGCCACCCGGGTCTCCTCGTAGGGCAGTTTCAATACGCCCAGGCGCAGCGAGGCGCGGGCGAGGGTGCCGCGGATGGTGAGCACCTCGTGGCCACCGGCGCCGAGCTGCTCCACGACGTCGGCCACGACGCGGGAGTTCGCGGTCGCCGTGGTGGCCAGCACGGGAACGTCCGGCCGCAGCGTGGCGAGCAGGTCGCGGATGCGGCGGTAGTCGGGACGGAAGTCGTGGCCCCAGTCACTGATGCAGTGGGCCTCGTCGACCACCAGCAGGCCGCAGCGCTCGGCCAGGTCGGGCAGTTGCCGTTCGCGGAAGGTGGGGTTGTTCAGCCGCTCGGGACTGACCAGCAGCAGGTCGACCTCGTCGGCCTCGAGCCGCGCGTACACCTCGCCCCACTCGGTGGCGTTCGCGGTGTTGATGGTCACCGCCCGGACCCCGGCCCGGGCCGCCGCCGCGATCTGGTCGCGCATCAGCGCCAGCAGCGGCGAGACGATCACGGTCGGCCCGGCGCCCTGCTCCCGCAACAGCGCGGTGGCCACGAAGTACACCGCCGACTTGCCCCAGCCCGTGCGCTGCACCACCAGCGCGCGCTGCCGGTCGGCCACCAGCGCGGACACCGCCTCGAGCTGGCCCTCGTGGAACGTGGCGTCCGCGCGCCCCACCAGCCGCCGCAGCACCGCCAGCGCCGCCGCCCCGAACTCCTCCGTCGTGTCCACCCCTGCAGGGTACGGGGCGGGTCCGACAGCGGGCCGGTGGCTACCTCACCTTCTTCGCGACGGACTTCTTCGCGGTGGTCGTGTAGGCGTCCAGGGACACCGTCACCCGCACCCTGACCTTCTTGTGCCGGTCGGCCTTCCGAAGCCGGTACGTGGCCTTGGTGGCGTGCTTGATCGCCTTGCTGCCCCGGAACCACCGGTAGCTGTACGTGGCCGGCTCGGGCGACCAGGTGCCGGTGTTCGCCCGCACGGTCCGGCCCACCCTGAACGTGCCGGTGGCGTAGGGCCGCACGGAGTAGCTGAAGGTGCCCGGTGCCACCGTGCCCGCCGTGGCCTCCACGGTGGTGGGGATCGCGTCGACGGTGAGCACCGCGCGCACCGAGATCGTGGTGCCGAGCTCTTCGGCCGCAGGGGTGTAGGTGGAGTCCGTCGCCCTGCCGACCTCTGCGCCGTCCCGCAGCCACTGGTAGGTCGCCGTCGCCGCCGCGGACGCGGGAGTCACGCTCGCCGTGAGTTGCCCGCCGACGCGGACGGCTCCCGAGATCGTGACGCCCGGCTGCAGGGCGGCCGCCTCGGCCTGCACCGCCGCTGCGGCGTCCACGATGCCGGCGCCGCACTTCGTGGCGGTGCAGGACGTGGACAGCGGCGTGGCCGTGTCGGTCATCAGCGCCGTGAGCTGCGCGGTGGTCAGGGTGGGGTCCAGCGCCTTGAGCATGGCCACGACGGCGCTGACGTGGGGCGTGGCCATCGAGGTGCCGGCCATCCAGGCGTAGTCCGGGTTGCCGGCCGTCGTGGTGCCGTCGTTCCAGGTCGACGCGATCCAGTCGGTCGGGTCGCTGCCGCTGTCAGCCGAGCCGCCGGGCGCGGCGATCGTGGCCGGGAAGGCGGTCGTGCCGTAGTTGCTGTAGCCGGCGCGCGCCCCCTCGTAGGTGCTCGCGGTCACCCGGATCACCTTCGCGCAGTTGGCCGGGGCCCAGCCCGCCAGTTCCTCGTCGGCGTTGCCGGCGGCGACCACCACCGTGACCCCTGCGGCGACCACGTCGTCGATCGCGTCCTGGATCGACGCCGGGCAGGTCGCGCTGCGGCCGCCGAGGGAGAGGTTCAGTACGTCGACCGGTGTCGCGTCGGGGGTGGTTCCGCTGACTTCGAGGCCGGCGCCCCACCGCATCGCCGCGACCAGGTCTTCGGTCGCGCCGCCGCAGTTGCCGAGCGCCCGCAGCGGCTGCACCTTCGCCCCGGGGGCGACCCCGACCACGCCGCGGCTGTTGTCGCGGATGGCGGCGATGGTGCCGGCCACGTGCGTGCCGTGCCAGGACGACGCTGTGCCGTCCTCGGTGCAGTAGTCACCGGGGTCGGTCGGGTCGGGGTCGCGGCCGTCCTCGTCCCCGGAAAGAGAGGTGTCCGAGATGAAGTCGTAGCCCGCGACCACGTTGCCGCCGACGATGGACGAATCGGACCCGGTGAGGTCGGGGTGCGCCGTGATGCCGGTGTCGACCACGCCGACGATCGCCCCGGACCCGTCCGAGGTCGGCCAGGCACCCTCGGCGTCCACGCCGTTGGCGGAACCCGACTTCAGGTTCCACAGGTAGGAGTAGTACGTGTCATTGGTGGCGGTGGGGTGGAACACCATCGATGCCTCGGCACTCGCCACCCCGGCCATGTCCTCCACCTGGTCGGTGAGCCTGGCCTGCTGGGCCGCGCCCAGCGGGGTGTCGAGGGTGACCGCGACGGTGTCGTCGGTGATCGGCTCCACCTTCGTGATCGCGGCGCCCGCGACACCGGCGGCCGCCCGGGCGACGGCACTGCGCGCCGCGCGCCGCGGGTTCGACTTCCCGGAGTCGAAGGTCACGATGATCGTCTTCGTCTGCGCGGCCGCGGCCGCCGGCTTCCCGGGAGATCTGGCGTCGATGTGCGGGCCGCGCTTCCCGTCCGCGTAGCTGGGGGCGGCCGGGAGCACGAGAGCGACCAGCGCCACGACGACAAGGGACCCGACAAGTCCACGTCGGGGCATTTCGCTTCTTCCTGATCTCGGGGGGAGATGCCCCGAGTCTGCCAAGCCGGGCCGTGACGGGAAAGTCCCCGCCCGGGCGACCCGCAGCCTCACCCTTGGTTGACCAGACCTGGTCAACTAGGCTCGGGCCATGACGACGGTGAACGTGTACGAGGCCAAGACCCAGCTCTCGAAGCTGCTCGAACTCGTCGAGCGCGGGGAGTCGGTCACGATCGCGCGCGCCGGGAAGCCGGTCGCCGACCTGGTGCCGCACGTGCGGGCGGACATCGTGTTCGGCGCGCTCGCCGGACGCATCCGGTGGAACCCGGACACCTTCGACGACGTGGATCCCGAGATCATTGCCCGGTTCGGCGCGCGATGAGTGGGGTGCTGCTGGACACCCACGTGGCCATGTGGCTGCTGGGCGACCCGGATCGGCTGGGCACCCGGACGAGGGCCCTGCTCTCGACGGCGACGGTGTGGGTCTCCGCGGCGAGTGTGTGGGAAGTCGCGATCAAGCAGCAACTCGGCAAGCTGCACCTGGACGCGGACTTCACCCGGGCGCTGGCGGACTCCGGGGTTCGGGAACTGGCCGTGAACTGGCGGCACGCCCGGGCCCACGGCGCGGTGGAACTCCCCCACCAGGACCCCTTCGACGCCATCCTGGTCGCCCAGGCGCGTGACGACGGGCTCCGGTTCCTCACGGCTGACCGGGCCATCCTCGCCGCCGGCCTGCCGTTCGTCGTCGACGCCCGCGAGTGACGGCGGTGGGCGCAGACGGGCTCGAACCGCCGACCCCCTCCTTGTAAGCAACCCGCGCCGCGTCCCGTCTCGACGGATCCCGGCCGGTTTCGTGCGGTGGCGTGGCATTGCGGTCGCGTCGACATCCGCTCTCATGTGGCCGCGTTCGACTCCGTGCGGTGCCGTTTGTGAGAGGCCCTGTGAGAGGGTCAAGGCCGCGCCGCTGGTGGGCGGTGTCGCTGATCGAACGGCTAGGTTCGCGGCGCGCTGCCGGGACTAACGCAACCGCTCGTCCGGCTGATCGGGCAGGGCAGCCAACCTCCGGTCGATCTCGTCGTGATCGAGCGGGAGTGGGTGCCTACCGGTGGCTGGTGGATTGTCGAGGAACGGGCGCGTCGCGTCCCTGAACACCGGCAGCATGGCGTCCCCGATCGCCATGATGTCGAGGCCGCGGACTATGGAGGGCACCCCCGGAGTTTCCGTATCGCGTCTCTTGCCGGTGTAGAACTGCACGCCACCTCCTCCGCCTCCGCGGGGGGCATCCGGACCGCGCCGCCAAATCACGATTGACCTCGGGCCGACCGTGTTGTTCAGCCCGAAGCGCCGTTCCATGGCGAGGTACGTGCGGTGATTGAGCGCGGCCAGCCAATCCGCCACCGCGAAGTCGTCCACCCGCCCACGGTCGTTGTCCTTGAGCAGACTGAGTAATGGCCGCTGCCACTGCTCCATGCACGTCGAGAGGAATTGCCCTCCGCTTCCTGCCAGCACGAGTCGCGTCGGCTGGCCCCCGGGGTTGGTGGTGTTCGTGTGCCGCCGAGCGCGGAACGTGCCTTCGAAGTTGTCGAGCGAGTACGTCACCGCTCCTTGTCCTCGGACATGTCCAAGAGCCACGA
>JBDHZJ010000052.1:0-9752 GCA_039811825.1 Propionicimonas sp. | reverse complement strand
GCACCGATCTCGACCTCGCAGCCGTTGCAGGAGCCGGCGTCGACATGGCGCACCTGCACGCTGCCACGCAGGGCGCGGGGCGGCTCGAACCCTTCGCGGACCTGGAGGCCGTGGTCGGTCGTCGAGTCGAGCGGCTCGGCCACCCGTCCGGTGCGGGCGATCAGCTTCAACAGGCGGCTGGTGCTCACGCGACGCCTTCGGCGTCCGCGCTGACCTCTTCGTCGAGGTCGGCCTGCAACTGGGCCTGGTCGGCGAGCAGCAGGCCGAGGGTGGTGCGGGCCGCTGCCAGCAGTTCCCTGATCGACGGGATCATCAGCGCGTACAGCACCTCGCCCCCGACGCGACGCTGGCGGACGATGCCGGCGCGACGGAGGATTCCGAGCTGCATCGAGAGCGTGCTGGGTTCGACCTCGATGATGGCGAGCAGTTCGTGGACCGCGTGCTCCCGTTCGCAGAGCAGCTCAAGGACGCGGATCCGGATCGGGTGACCGATGTTGCGGAAGAGCGTCGCCTTGGCTTCGTGCAGCGGGACGGGCACCCAGACTCCTTGACTTCATGATTTTGCGAAATAGCGTACACCCTGCCGTGGCGACCGCACGCCCTACCCGGGCCGGCTCACCTCACGAGGTGCGTCTCGCGCGCCCGCAGCCACGGGACGGCGGCCAGCAGCGTGATCGCCCCGGTCATGGCGAAGGCCAGCCCGTAGCTGCCGTGGTCCACGAGCAGCCCGGCGGCGATCGGGCCGAGGATCGCCCCGAGGTCCTGCGACATCTGGAACGCGGCGAGCGCCGGGCCGCCGTTGCGCTCGCGACCAACGACGTCCGCCACCGCTGCCTGCTGGGCAGGGTTCAGCGCGCCGGCGCCGATCCCGGCGACCACCGACACGACCACCAGCACCGGGAGGGTCTGGGCCAGCCCCGTCGCCGCGGTGGCCAAGCCGGAGACCACCAGCCCACCCACGATGAACTGCTTGCGGCCCATGCGGTCGGACCGGCGTCCGGCAACGGTCAGGCCCACCGCGTTCCCCACCGCGAACACCGCGAGCGCCACCCCGGCCGCCCAGGGCTGCGCGGCGATCACCGCAACGGCGAACAGCGGCACGATCGCGTTGCGCACGCCGAAGTTGGCCCAGCCGTTGGCGAAGCCGGAGCCGAACGCCGCCCGGTAGGCGCTGTCGCCCCACGCCTCACGCACCGTCAGCGCCGGCAGTTCCGGGCTGCCCGGAGCCGGACGCAGGGACGCGTGCCGCAGGAACACCGCAACGATGCCCGCGGCGACCAGCAGCGTGACCGCGTAGACCAGGAACGGCACCCGCAGGCCCACGCTGCCGAGCAGGCCACCGAACACCGGGCCACCGATCCCGCCGAGCAGGAACGCGCTCGCGTAGGCGGCCGTGACCCGGGCGCGGATCGCCGCCGGCGCCAGCCGGACCAGGAGGGCCACCGCGGAGACGGTGAACATCGTCGACCCGATCCCGCCCAGGCCCCGGAACAGCAGCAGGTGCCAGTAGTCCTGGGCGAAGGCGGTGGCCCCCGTCGACATCGCGACGACCACCAGGCCCGTCAGGTAGACCGGCCGCTCCCCCAGTCGCGCGATCAGGCGCCCGCCCGCGGGGGCGAACACCAGGCGGAAGAACGCGAACGCACTGACCACCACGCTGGACGCGAACGCCCCGACCCCGAAGCTCTGCGCGAACGTCGGCAGCACCGGGGTGATCAGCCCGTAGCCCACGGCGATCACGAACGCCGCGGCGATCAGCACCCAGATCTCACGGGGAATCCGGGGCTGCGCGTCCGGCGGCGCGGCAACGGTCTCCTCGGGCACGGTCAACCAGTATGCAGCCCGATCGGCAACCCGGAGTCAGCGGGAAGACTGGTAGACGAACGATCTATACTTCTACCATGAGCCTCAACATCAAGAACGAGGAGATCCACGCCCGGGTCCGGCGCCTCGCCGAACTCACCGGGCTCTCCCAGACCGGTGCCGTCGACGACGCCGTGCGAAGGCGACTGGCCGAGCTCGAGGCGGGCCCTGGAGAACGCTCGGCGCGCATCGACGCCGTGGTGCGTGCGATCCAACTGGACCTCACCGACCTCGAACGCGAGGCGCTGAGGAACACCGGTGACCTCTACGGCGACGACGGGCTGCCGCGATGATCGTCGACACCTCCGCGATCGTGGCGCTGCTGCTCGCCGAACCCGAGGCGCCCACCATCGCCCACCTGCTCGCCAAAGCGCCCGCCAGGATGTCCGCGGCGACCCTCGCGGAACTGCACGCCGTGGCGGCCAATCGCCTCTCCCCCGTGCAGCACCGCAGGCTGGAGCGGTTGCTAGTCGAGGCCGAGGTCGAGATCGTCCCGTTCACCGAGGAGCAGGCTCGCGTCGCCGGCCAGGCCCTGCGCGACTTCGGACGCGGCAGCGGGCACCCTGCCCGGCTCAACCTCGGTGACGCCTACAGCTACGCGCTGGCCGCCACCACCGGTGAGCCACTCCTCTTCGTCGGTGACGACTTCGGCCACACCGACCTCACCCCGGCCCGGTAGCCTCCCGTCGCCGCACCGCGGGGTGCGAAGATACCGCCCATGAGTCGAACGACGATCCGTGACTTCCACGACGACGACCTCGACGGCATCGTCCGCCTGTATGAGGACGCCGCGCACGGCAGCTCCCGTCCGGTGTACGCGCTGTCGGAGGTGATCGCGTCCTGCCAGGAGGACCACGCCGTGGTCGCCATCAAGGACGAGCGCATCATCGGTGCCGCCGTCGGACGCGCCGCGCACGCCCAGGGCTGGATCGTCTTCTTCGGCATCGCCGACGACGTCGCCGGGCCGCACGTGGCCGGCGGCCTGCTCGACGCCCTCGAACACCGCATGGCGCCGCTCGGCCTGGGCAAGCTGTCGATCCTCCTGCACGAGGACGCCGAACGGCTCGACGGGCTGACCGCCAACGGGTTCCACATGCTCGGCCACCTGCGCTACCTCGAACGCCAGATGCCCGTGCAGCGCCGCGAGCTCGACCTGCTCAAGGAGGTCGGCGGACGCATCCTGCCGCGCAACCTGTGGCCCCGGGTCAGCGGCATGCGGCAGGAGAAGCAACTGCTCGAGGAACGCCTGGTCACCCCGCTCGCCAGCCCCGACCTCGCCGACCGGTTCGGCGTCGTCCCGCCCCGCGCGGTGATGCTGTTCGGCCCGCCCGGAACCGGCAAGACCACCTTCGCCCGCGCCGTCGCCTCCCGCCTGGACTGGCCGTTCGTCGAACTCTTCCCGTCCCGGCTCTCCGACACCCCCGGCGGCCTCGCCGCGGCCCTGCGCTCCAGCTTCGAGGTGATCGGCCACCTCGAGCACGCCGTGGTGTTCATCGACGAGGTCGAGGAGATCGCCTCCCGGCGCGGCGGCATCCCGCCCTCCCCCACCCAGGGCGTCACCAACGAACTGCTCAAGCTCGTCGCCGACTTCCGGGAACACTCCGGACGGCTGCTGATCTGCGCGACCAACTTCGTCCGCGCCCTCGACGCCGCCTTCCTGCGCCACGGACGCTTCGACTACGTGATCCCGATCGGCCTGCCCGACCCCGAGGCCCGCGACGCGATCTGGCAGCGCTACATCCCCGCCCACGTCTCCTCGGGCATCGACATCGACGCGCTCGTCGCCGCCAGCGACGGCCTCACCCCGGCCGACATCGAGTACGCCGCGCGCAAGGCGTCCCAGGAGGCCCTCGCCCGCGCCCTGCGCAACGGCGAGGACGCTTCCCCCGCCACCGACCTCACCACCGAGGACTACCTGGCCGCGCTCGGCGAGACCCGCGCCACCGTGTCGGAGGAGACGGTCGCGGAGTTCCTCGAGGACATCACGACCATCGCGCGCCTCTGAGCGATGGCAGCCCCCGCGACCACGCCGCCGGGCTGGGAGTTCTGGATCGACCGCGGCGGCACCTTCACCGACGTGGTCGCCCGGCGCCCGGACGGACAGCTGGTCACCCACAAGCTGCTCTCGGAGAACCCCGCCCACTACCCTGACGCGGCCGTCGCCGGCATCCGTGCCCTGCTGGACGACCCGGACGCCGACCGGATCGCGGCCGTCCGGATGGGCACCACGGTGGCCACCAACGCGCTGCTCGAACGCACCGGCGAGCGCACCGTCCTGGTGATCACGAAGGGGTTCGCCGACGCGCTCCGGATCGCCTACCAGAACCGTCCCCGCATCTTCGACCGGCACATCGTGCTGCCCGAGGCCCTCTACGAGCGCGTCCTCGAGGTCGACGAACGCGTCACCGCCCGCGGCGAGGTGCTGCGGGCGCCGCACCTCGAACCGCTGGCCGAACAGCTGCGACGGGCCCACGCCGACGGCATCCGCTCGGTGGCGGTGGTCTGCCTGCACGGCCACCTCCACCCCGATCACGAGCGACAGATCGGGGTGCTCGCCGAGCAGATCGGCTTCACCCAGGTCTCCCTGTCCAGCGAGGTCAGCCCGCTCGTCAAGCTCGTGCCCCGCGGCGACACCACGGTGGTCGACGCCTACCTCTCCCCCGTGCTGCGCCACTATGTCGACCAGGTGGCAGCGCAGCTGACCGGGGTGCCGCTGGCGTTCATGCAGTCCAACGGCGGCCTGGCCGAGGCCCGGCACTTCCGGGGCAAGGACGCGATCCTGTCCGGACCGGCCGGCGGCATCGTCGGCATGGTCCGGATGTCGGCGCTGGCCGGGTTCGAGAAGGTGATCGGCTTCGACATGGGCGGCACCTCGACCGACGTCTCGCACTACGCCGGCGCCTACGAGCGCGTGTTCACCACCCAGGTCGCCGGCGTCCGCCTGCGCGCCCCCATGCTCGACATCACCACCGTCGCCGCCGGCGGTGGCTCCGTCCTGCACTTCGACGGCAGCCGCTACCGGGTCGGCCCCGACTCTGCCGGCGCGCAGCCCGGCCCGGCCTGCTACCGCGGCGGCGGCCCGCTCGCGGTCACCGACGCCAACGTGATGCTCGGCCGGATCCAGGCCGGGCACTTCCCCGCCGTGTTCGGCCCGGACGGCGACCAGCCGCTCGACGTCGACGGCGTCCGGACCCGGTTCGCCGCCCTCGCCGCCGAGATCCACGCGGCCACCGGCGACGAACGCACCCCCGAGCAGGTCGCCGAGGGCTACCTGCAGATCGCCGTCGCCAACATGGCCAACGCGGTGAAGAAGATCTCGGTGCAGAAGGGCCACGACGTCACCGGCTACGTGCTCACCTCCTTCGGCGGGGCCGGCGGCCAGCACGCCTGCGCCGTGGCCGACTCCCTCGGCATCCGCACCGTCCTGGTGCCGCCGATGGCCGGCGTGCTGTCAGCCCTGGGCATCGGGCTCGCCGACACCACCGCGATGCGCGAACAGGCCGTGGTCGCAGCGCTCGAGCCGGGCCTGCTGCCCAGCCTCGGCTCGCTCGCCGATTCCCTCGCCGACGCCGCGCGTGCCGATCTGCGGGACGAGGGTGTCCCGGCCGATCGGATCCGGATCGCCCGGCGGGCCCAGCTGCGCTACGACGGCACCGACACCGTCGTCGAGGTCGGCCTCGGCGCCCCGGAACAGATGACCGCCGAGTTCGAGGCGGGCTTCCACAACACCTACTCCTTCCTGATGGACCGGCCGCTGGTCGTCGAGGCCGTCACGGTCGAGGCGACCGGGCTCGCCGAGACCCCCGACCTGGACCACCTCGTCGCCACCGGCAGCGGGGACGCGCCCTCGCCGGTCGCCACCGTGCGGCTGTACACCGACGGCGCCTGGCGGGACGCGCCCCTGTATGAGCGGGAGCGGCTGCGTCCCGAGGACGGCGTCGCCGGGCCCGCCATCATCGCCGAGGCCAACGCGACCACGGTGGTCGACCCCGGCTGGACCGCGTCGGCCACGCCGGGCGGCCACCTGGTGCTGCGCCGGACGCGGGAACGGCTCGACGCCGACACCACCACCCGGGCCGATCCGGTGCTGCTGGAGATCTTCAACAACCTGTTCATGTCGATCGCCGAACAGATGGGCACCCGGCTCGAGGCCACCTCGCAGTCGATCAACATCCGCGAACGGCTCGACTTCTCCTGCGCCCTGTTCGACCCCGACGGCAACCTGGTCGCGAACGCCCCGCACATCCCGGTGCATCTGGGTTCGATGGGCGCGGCGGTGCAGGAGGTCGTACGCCGCAGGGCGGGCGAACTGCGGCCCGGGGACGTGTACGCGGTCAACGACCCCTACCACGGCGGCACCCACCTGCCCGACGTCACCGTGATCACGCCCGTGTTCGACGCGGACGGCACGCAGATCCGGTTCTACGTCGCCTCCCGCGGCCACCACGCCGAGATCGGCGGGATCACGCCCGGCTCGATGCCTGCGACCAGCACCACGCTCGCCGAGGAGGGCGTGCTGTTCGACGCCTGGCCGCTGGTCACCGGCGGCCGGTTCCGGGAGGCGGAGACCCGCGACCTCCTCACCGCCGGCGAGTACCCGTCCCGCGACCCGGAGACCAACCTGGCCGACCTGCGCGCCCAGGTCGCCGCCAATGCGAAGGGCATCGAGGAGGTCGGCCGGATGATCGACCACTTCGGGCTGGACGTCGTGCAGGCCTACATGCGCCACGTGCAGGACAACGCCGAGCAGGCCGTCCGGCGCGTCATCGACACCCTCCCCGGCGGCGCGTACCGCTACGAGATGGACTCCGGCGCGGTGATCGCCGTCCGCGTCACCGTCGACCGCGCCACCCGCTCGGCCGTGATCGACTTCACCGGCACCTCGCCACAGCTCGCCACGAACTTCAACGCCCCGACCTCGGTGGCGACCGCGGCCGTGCTGTACGTGTTCCGCACGCTCGTCGCCGACGACATCCCGCTCAACGACGGGTGCCTGCGACCGTTGCGGATCGTCGTGCCGGACGGCTCGATGCTGGCCCCGGCGCCACCGGCAGCCGTCGTCGCCGGCAACGTCGAGACGTCCCAGGCCATCACCGGCGCCCTGTTCGCCGCGCTGGGCGTCCAGGCCGAGGGCTCGGGGACGATGAACAACCTCACCTTCGGCAACGACCGCCACCAGTACTACGAGACGATCGCCTCGGGCTCGGGCGCCGGCGAAGGGTTCGACGGCGCCCCCGTGGTGCAGACCCACATGACCAACTCCCGGCTCACCGACCCCGAGGTGCTGGAGTGGCGGCTGCCCGTGCTGCTGGAGGAATTCGCCATCCGGCCCGGCAGCGGCGGGGACGGGCGCTGGCGCGGCGGCGACGGTGCCGTGCGGCGGCTCCGGTTCCTCGAGCCGATGACGGCCAGCACCCTGTCCGGCCACCGGCGGGTGCCGCCCTACGGCATGGCCGGCGGCGACCCCGGCGAACCGGGCCGCAACCTCGTCCATCGGGCGGACGGCACCGAGGTCGAACTCGCCGGCTGCGACTCCGTCGAACTGGCCGCCGGCGACGTGCTGGAGATCCGCACGCCCGGCGGTGGCGGCTACGGGCGTACTACCCTGCCCGAGTGAGCAGCCCCGACCAGCCCGACGCCCGGCTCCGCGTCGGCTTCGTCCCCGGCGTGACCCTGACCAAGTGGCGCCGGATCTGGGCGGAACGGTTCCGGCGCACGCCCCTGGACGTCGTCGAGGTCGCCGAGCCCGACCAGCGGCGCGTCCTCGACGCCGACGAGGTCGACCTGTGCTTCGCCAGGCTGCCGCTGGACATCGAGGGACTGCACCGGATCCGGCTCTACGACGAGGTCCCCGTCGTCGTCGCGCCGAAGGACCACCCGCTGGCCGCCTTCGACGAGGTGGCCCTGGCCGACCTCACCGGCGAGCCCGTGGTGGACGCCGGCCTGGCGGACGCCTTCGACCGGGTCGCCTGGGGCTCCGGCGTGCTCCTGGTGCCGCACTCGATCGCCCGCTCGCACAGCCGCCGCGACCTGGTCTACCGGCCCGTCTCCGACGCCGAGCCGACCACGATCGTGCTGGCCTGGCTGGAGGACAACCCCGACGAGCTGATCCAGGAATTCATCGGCGTCGTCCGCGGGCGCACCGCGAACAGCTCGCGCACCGCCGCGGACCGGGCGGCGAGGACCGGTCGGCGCCAGCGTCGCACGGGGCGCTGAAACAGACCCCTTTCGGGCGACTGCGCAGAACCCTTCGTCGGGGGAGGATGGGACAGACCTCTCAGCCCCGAGGAGATCATGAGCACCGTCCGCCACCAGGTGCCTGCATGCCCCGACCGCGTCGTCCCGGCAGTGAGCCTGCGATGACCCCCGGCACGGGCCTGCCCGCCGCCACCCGCGAATTCCCCGCCGCCGCTCCTGGGATCCCCGCCGATCCGCCGCCGGTGCGGGATGACTCCGGTGTGCTCGTCCCCCCGAGAGCCGAAGCGCCCCGCCCCGCACGCCGGTGGATCTCCTCCCCGACCGGCGTGCTCGTCGTCGCGACCCTGGCCGGCATCTTCGCCCTCGGCTGGCTCTCGGAGTGGACCCGCCCGGCGGAGGCCGTCTCCGCCATCTGGTGGCCGGTGTCGGGCCTGGCGCTCGGGCTGGGCGTGCGGACGCCCAAGCGGCACCTCTGGCTGGTCAGCGCCGCCGTCGCCCTCGTCCTGCTCGGTCCCAACCTCGTGCACAGCGGCACCGCCCTGCTCGGTATCGCCGCGTCGGTGGCGGCGGGCGTCGAGGTGGCCATCGGTGCCCTGATCCTCCGGGCGGGCGTCGCCGGCGTGCCGTCGCTGAAGACCTACGCGGACCTCGGCATGCTCCTGCTGGCCGTGGTCACCGCCGCGACCGCCTACGACCTCACGGTCGCGGCCGCCACCTTCGTCCACGGCGACGTGTCCGAGGCGATCACGCTGCTGTTCTCCGCCGGTCCCCGCCGGGCGGCCGGCATGCTGCTGGTGACTCCGCTCTTCCTCCAGCTCCCGGCCGTCGAACGGAAGGTCCGGCCCCTGCAGGTCGTGCTCCAGGTCAGCGTGGCGCTCCTCGTCAGCGTGCTGGTCTTCCTGGTCAACCACGAACTCCCGATCTCCTTCGTCGCGATCGTGCCGCCGATGTGGGGCGCGATCACCATGGCGATCCGCTGGCTGCTCGTCGAGATGCTCGGGATCGCGGCCATCGCCTCGTACGGCAGCGCCACCGGCCAGGGCGCGTTCGCGTTCCCGCACTTCGGCCCCGACCTCGGCGGCACCCTGCTGCAGGCGTTCGAGCTCACCATGGTCACGATCGTGCTCGTGGTGGCTCTCACCGTGGCCAGTGAGCGCACCGCCACAGCGCGCCTGGGCTCGAGCGAACTCCTCTACCGGTCCAACTTCGAGACCTCGCTGGCCGGCATGCTCGTCCTGGTCAGGGACGGCGACGCCTGGCAGGTGCAGCGCCACAACGACGCCGCCGCCGCGCTGCTGCCCCGGCTCACCGACGGTGTCCGCGACCTCGCCGGCCTGCTCGGCGAGCAGGCCGCGGCCCGGGTCACCACGGCGGACGGCCACGAGCGCTCCGAGGGGCTCGACCTGGAGATCGAGAGCCTCGACGGCCGCCAGTTCCAGATGGGCGTGGTGCCGCTGGAGCTCGAGGACGGGGAGCGCAGCCTCGCCGTCCAGTTCCTCGACATCACCGACTCGGTCAACGCCAAGGCCAGGGCGGCCGAGGAACTCCAGCGCGCCGCCGAGGTGCAGCGCGCCCTGTCCCCCGCCGAGCTCCCGTCCCGCGCCGGCTGGGAGCACGGGGCCGCGGCCGTCCCCGCCCGCGAGGTCGGCGGCGACTTCTACGACCTGCGCATCGAGGGCCGCTACGCCGTG
>JBDHZJ010000051.1:0-9800 GCA_039811825.1 Propionicimonas sp. | reverse complement strand
ATCCGGGTGGCGAGGACGAACTGCTCGCGCGTGGCGCGCGGGGTCATCCGTGCTTCATTGTGGGACGCGCTGACCAGGCCGGCGTAGCGGTACCCGGTGTGGTGCACGACGCGTAGCTGCCGGCCCATCAGTTGCCTCCACTCCAGGTCGCAGCGGTCGCACCGCTGAAGTACCGCTGCGTGATCGCCTCGCTGACGTGGTTGCAGATCCGCTGCAGGTCCGTCATCCGCTGGGGCAGGTCCTCCAGGAGCATGCCCGGGTCGCGGTACTCCAGGGCGGCCCTTGCGGTGCCGAGCAGCCGCTGCGCCTCGTCCGAGCCGGCCCGCCGCGCCTTCTGGTCGAGTTCGACCATGGCCCCCTGGGCGGCGCGCAGGTTGTGCACGACCGAGCGCGGGAACAGCCGGTCCAGCAGCAGGAACTCGGCGGCGTCGGTGTCGGTGGTGACGCCGCCGTAGGTGCGCACGAACGCGTGGTGCGCACCGCAGCCACGCAGCACGTTGACCCAGGTGGCCTGGCTGCCCGAGATCAGGTGCGCGGTCGAGATCAGCCGGGCGGTCATGTCGATCCGCTCGATGTTGCGGCCGAGGGTGAGGAACAGCCACCCGTCGTCGTGGCTCATGGTCTGGTCGGCCGTGCCGGAGATGACCGCGCACCGCTCCCGGACCAGGCGGAAGGCCGACGCGGGCCGCATCCGCTGCAGCCGCCCGCCCTTCACCGAGTTCCAGGTGGTGTTGATCGCCTCCCACATCTCGATCGACACCGTCTCGCGGGCCCGCCGGGCCGCCTCGCGGGCGCCGCCGAGGGCCGCCGCCACCGAACTGGCCGAGCCCGGGTCGTAGCACAGGGCCCGCAGCACCTCGTTGGTGTCGGCGGACTCCCCCACCGGCACCCCCATCACCTCCAGCAGGTTCACCGCGGCGTCGTCCTGGTCGACCGTCGGGTCGTCGAGCAACAGCTGCAGGTGCACCTCGACGATCCGGGTGGTGTCCTCGGCCCGCTCCAGGTAGCGGCCGATCCAGAACAGCGACTCGGCGATCCGGCTCAGCACGGCGCACCGCCGATCCGCGTCTGCTGCTGTTGCTGCGCCTGCTGCTGCTGCACCTTCTCCTCGCCGAGTTCGCCCTGCGGCACGCCGGTCAGCGCCTCCCGGGGACGGCGGCGCCGGCGGTGGCCGCGGACGCCTTCGGGAGCCAGCACCCAGGTGTCCTTGGAACCGCCGCCCTGGCTGGAGTTCACGATCAGTTCGCCCTCGGGCAGCGCCACCCGGGTCAACCCGCCGGGCAGCACGTACACGTCGTCGCCGGAGTTCACCGCGAACGGACGCAGGTCGACGTGCCGCGGCGCCATCGTGCCGTCGATCATCGTCGGCACGGTGGACAACTGCACCACCGGCTGCGCGATCCAGCCGCGCGGGTCCTTCAGGATCCGGGCGCGCAGCGCGTCCAGCTGCTTCGCGTTGGCGCGGGGGCCGATCACGATGCCCTTGCCGCCGGAGCCGTCCACGGGCTTCAGGACGAGCTCGTCGAGCCGGTCGAGCACCTCCTCGCGGTGCTGGTCGTCCTCGAGCCGCCAGGTGTCGACGCTGGCCAACTTCGGCTCCTCGCCCAGGTAGTACCGGATCAGGTCGGGGATGTAGGTGTAGACGAGCTTGTCGTCGGCCACCCCGTTGCCGACCATGTTGGCGATGGTCACGTTGCCGGCGCGGGCCGCGGTGATCAGGCCGGCGCAGCCCAGCATCGAGTCGGAGCGGAACTGGGCCGGGTCGAGGAACTCGTCGTCCACCCGCCGGTAGATCACGTGCACGGGCCGCAGTCCCTGCGTGGTGCGCACCGAGACCCGGCCGTTGTGACAGACCAGGTCGCGCCCCTCGACCAGCTCCACGCCCATCATCCGGGCGAGCAGCGCGTGCTCGAAGTAGGCGGAGTTGTAGACGCCGGGCGTGAGCACGACCACGGTCGGGTCGGTGACGCCGCTCGGCGCGGCGGCACGCAGGGCGGCGAGCAACTGCAGCGGGTAGCCCTCGACCGGACGGATCCGGTGCCGGGCGGTCACCTCCGGCAACGCGGAGAACATCGCCCGGCGGTTGGTCATCACGTACGAGACGCCGGAGGGGACGCGGACGTTGTCCTCCAGCACCCGGAACCGGCCCACCTCGTCGCGAACGAGGTCGATGCCGGCCACGTGGCAGCGCACCCGGTTCGGCATCCGGATCCCGGCCACCACCCGGTGGTAGTGCGGGGAGGTGACCACGACGCGGCGCGGGATCACCCGGTCGCGGAACGCCCGGCCCTCCCCGTAGATGTCGGAGAGGAACGCCTCCAGGGCCCGGACCCGCTGGGCCACGCCGGCCTCCACCTCGGCCCACTCCTCGGCGAGGATGACGCGCGGCACGATGTCCAGCGGGAACGGCCGTTCCTCGCCGCCGATGTCGAAGGTGACACCCTGGTCGAGGTAGGTCGATTTCAGGTACTCGGCGCGGGAGCGGACCTCGTCGGAATCCAGCTTGGCGAGCTGGCGCAGGACCGAGCCGTACGCCACCCGCACACCCTCGGCACCCACCACCTCGTCGAAGGCCTTCGGGGTGCCGGCGTAATCGCGAAACAGCAGGCTCACCCTGCCACCCTAGGCCGGGAGTGTTTCACGAAGGTATCCCCTGTCGTTTCAGCGAGATGTCGAAACGCGCTCGTTACGCGCCCCGGCGAGGCTTGTGGCGCTCCTTCTTGCGGGGGCCGCGCTCGTCCTGGCGGCGCAGCTCGATCAGCTTCCCCGAGATCCGGGTCTCGGCGAGCCTCGCCCACGCGCCGGCCGGGAGTTGGGCGGGCAGCTCGACCAGGGAGTGGTCGACGCGGATGTCGATGTGGCCGAAGTCGTCGCGGCCGAGGCCGCCCTCGTTGGCGAGCGCCCCCACGATCTGGCGGGGCTGGACGCGGTGCCGTCGACCGACGCTGATCCGGTAGGTGGCCAGCTCCTGCGCCGGGCGCCGGCGTCCGGCCTCCTCCCGGCGGCCCTTCCCGCCGGTGCGCCCCGGCGCTGCGGGTTCGGGTTCGGCCTCCGGCTCGAGCAGCAGGGGCGTGTCGCCCTGCAGCACGATGGCCAGCGCGGCGGCGACGTCCACCTCGGCCACCTCGTGCTCGCGCACGTAGTGCGAGACGACGTCGCGGAAGAAGTCGACCGACTCCGAGCCGAGGGCTGCGGTGATCGCGTCGTCGAACTTGCCCAGCCGGGTGCTGTTCACGTCGTCGACGGTGGGCAGGGCCATCGCGGTGACCTCCTGCCGGGTGGCCTTCTCGATCGCGCGCAGCAGCCGGAACTCCTTGGGGGTGACGAACGAGATCGCCTCGCCGCTGCGTCCCGCCCGGCCGGTGCGGCCGATCCGGTGTACGTAGGACTCGGTATCGGTCGGGATGTCGTAGTTCACCACGTGGCTGATCCGGTCGACGTCGAGGCCGCGGGCGGCGACGTCGGTGGCGACCAGGATGTCCAGGCGGCCGGACTTCAGCTGGTTGATGATCCGCTCACGCTGGGCCTGGGCCACGTCCCCGTTCAGCGCCGTCGCGGCGAAGCCCCGGGCCCGGAGCCGCTCCGCGAGCTGCTCGGTCTCCTGCTTGGTGCGGGCGAAGATGATCATCGCCTCGAAGTTCTCCACCTCGAGGATCCGGGTCAGCGCGTCCAGCTTCTGGGTGTAGGAGACCTTCAGGTACCGCTGGCCGGTGGTGCCGACCGTGGCCGTCCGGGTCTTGATGTGCACCTCCACCGGGTCGGTGAGGTACCGCTGCGCGATCTTCCGGATCGGGCCGGGCATGGTGGCGGAGAAGAGCGCCACCTGCTTATCGGACGGGGTGTCGGCGAGGATCGTCTCCACGTCCTCGGCGAAGCCCATCTTCAGCATCTCGTCGGCCTCGTCCAGCACCAGGAACCGCAGCTGGGTGAGGTCGAGGGTGCCCTTCTCCAGGTGGTCCATCACGCGGCCGGGGGTGCCCACCACGACCTGGACGCCCCGGCGCAGCGCGCTGAGCTGGACGCCGTACCCCTGCCCGCCGTACACCGGCAGCACATGGACGCCGGGCAGGTGCGCGCTGTAGCTGGTGAACGCCTCGCAGACCTGCAGGGCGAGCTCGCGGGTCGGGCAGAGCACCAGCGCCTCCGGCGCCTTCTGGGCATGGCTGAGCAGGTTCAGCACGGGCAGCGCGAACGCCGCGGTCTTCCCGGTGCCGGTCTGGGCCCGGCCGACCACATCGTGGCCGGCGAGCAGCGCGGGAATGGTGGCGGCCTGGATCGCGGTCGGGGTCTCGTAGCCGAGTTCGCGCACCGCCTTCAGCAGGCGGGGGTCGAGGCCGAGGTCGTCGAAACGGGTCTGGTCGGCGTCGATCTCTGGCTGGTTCACCCGCGGAGTCTACGCGAGGATCACCCGGCGAACCTCTTCGGCACGTTCAGTGGCCGGACCGGTCCTCCTGCGGCTCCGCCTCCGGGAACTGCTCCCCCAGCAGGTCGTCCACCAGCGACTCGTCGTCCGGGAGCTCGTCCTCCGGGAGCTCGTCGGCCGGGTGCCCGTCCGGCGGCGGCCGGTCCGCCACCTCTTCGTGCTCGACCGGCTCGTCCTCGATCGGCTCGGGCTCGATCGGCTCCGGCTCGATCGGTTCCGGCCCGATCGGGCCGGCCTCCGACGGGTGCCCGCCCGCCGGCTCGTCCGCGAGCGGTTCGTCCGGCCGCGGCTCGTCGACCGGCTGCTCCACCGCCTCGTCCGCCTCGTCCGCGGCGAACCGGCGGCCGGGTTCGGTGCTGATCACCATGGTGCCGGCGAGGTGGTCGTAGATCGTGCGGCCGTCGCCGCGGTAGAGCGTCGCCACGTAGGCGACGGGCACCGCGACGGCGAGCAGGAAGCCGAACCAGGCGGCCACGCCCCCGCCGCCGACGGTGGCCGTGATCACAGCCAGGTGCAGCAGCAGCCACGGCAGGCCCAGCTTGAGCAGGTTGCGCAGGAAGGACCGTCCCCAAGAGATCCGCTCGCCACCGGGATCATGGCGCACCCGCAGGCCGAGCTTCAGCTTGCCGGGTGTCGCCTCGTAGCGTCCGGCCTCCAGCACGGTCAGCCCGATGGTCACCGGCAGCACCACGGCCGCGATCCCGGCCAGGTTGAGCCCCAGCGGGCCCACCCCGGCCAGCGCTCCGCCGGTCAGCAGGGCGAGGGTGACCAGCCCTACCGCGAGGGCCCAGACCAGCATCAGGCCGAGGTCGATCAGGCCCGCGCGGAGCCGGCGCTGCGCTGTGCTGGTCACGCAGGAAAGGGTAGCCCCCGTACTTCCCCGCCTGGGCGAGGCACCCCGATGCGGGCTATCCTGCCGCGATGCCCGCCTTCCACATCCTCGAGGTCGTCGCCGGTACCGACTGGGCCTACGACGCGCTGCACGACCTCGAGGTCGCGATCACCACCGAGCTGCACGGCGAGGACCTGTCCCTTTCCGCCGACTGGATGCGGCACAGCTACGCGAACGAGAAGACCGCGGTCAAGGCGGCGCTCGTCGCGGTTCCCGGACCGGTGCCGGTCGGCGCGCCCGTGGGCCGGTTCGGGCTGCCGGTCGCCCCGCCGGAGCCGGTCGAGCTGATCGGGTCGATCCAGTTCCAGTTGCCCACCGCGGACAACCAGCACCTCGTCGAGGACTGCTTCTGCGAGGTCCGCGCCGACGTCCGCCGCGCCGGTGTCGGCACGGCGCTGTGGCGTGAGGTCGTCCGGATCGCCGACGAGCACGAGCGAACGACGATCCTCGCCTGGAGCGAGCACAACCTGGCCGCGGCCGACCCGGACGCCGAACGGATCGTCCCGCCGACCCACGAGGGGTGGCTCCCGCTGGACCCGGGCAGCAGCTTCGCCCGGTCGCTGGGGCTGTCCCTGGCCCAGGTGGAGCGGCAGTCCCGCCTGGAGCTTCCCGTGCCGGCGGCGCGGCTGGCCGAGCTGCGCGCCGAGGCCGAGGCCCTCGCCCTGCCCACTTACCGGGTGGTGACCTGGGTCGGGCCGACCCCCGCCGAGCACCGGGACCGGATCGCCGTGATGAACCGGACGCTCTCCACCG
The DNA here is from genome assembly GCA_039811825.1 of Propionicimonas sp. GTDB lineage: Bacteria > Actinomycetota > Actinomycetes > Propionibacteriales > Propionibacteriaceae > Propionicimonas. The sequence goes on along the minus strand of JBDHZJ010000051.1, from coordinate 3,732 downwards.
ACGCGCCCACCGGCGAGGTCGACTGGCAGCCGGAGAACTGGGACGCCGACCGGGTCCTGCAGATGGACGAGCAGATCCACCGGTCCGGGCACTCGGTGACGACCCTGGCGATCGCTCCGGACGGTTCGGCCGCCGGCTACACGACGATCCAGGTGCACGACTCTCACCCGCACCGGCCGGAACAGTGGACGACGGTGGTCGCCGGCGACCACCGCGGGCACCGGCTCGGGCTGCTGGTGAAGGCCGTGAACCTGCAACTGCTCGCCGAGGACCAGCCGGACGCGCGCCACGTCGACACCTGGAACGCCGGCGAGAACGACCACATGCTGGCGATCAACACCCGGCTGGGCTTCCGGCCGCACTCGGCCCACGGCGCCTGGCAACGGAAGATCCCCGCCCCGGACCAGGTTGGGGACGGTTCCTGACTCGGTCCACGGACCAGGTTGGGGACGGTTCCCAACTCGGTCCACACCGGTACCGCCGGGCTACCCGACCGCCTCGGCGCCCTTCAGCAGCCCGTACAGCACGGTGTTGACGGGCACGGCGACGCCGAGCTCTGCGCCGAGCCGCACCATCGTGCCGGCGAAGCTGTCCACCTCGGTCGGGCGCCCGGCGAGGGCGTCCTGGGCCATCGAGGTGTAGTTCTCCGGGCCGAGCCGGTCCAGCACGCCCAGCCAGCGGTCGAGGTCGGCCTCCTCAAGGCCGACGCCGCGGGCGTTCGCGACGGCGATCACCTCACGCTGCGCGGCGATCATCACCGCGCGCGCCGGGTTCGCCCGGTCCTGCAGCACCCGGTAGGGCGCCCGGATCAGCGCCGAGACCTGGTTCACCCCAACATTGATCAGCCACTTCCACCACAGCTCATGCACCATGTCGGCCGGCACCACGCCCTCGATCCCGACGCGGGCGAGCAGGTCGGAGACCCCGGCGACCAGGTCCGCGTGCGGCCCCGGGTTGGCCGGTTCGCCGAACAGGATCCGGCCCACCGAGGTGAAGTGGACCTCGCGGCCCTCGCGGACGGCGTCGATGCCGACGCTGATCGCGAGCAGGACGGTCGCCTGCGGAAAGGCGGCGGCGAGCTCCTCCTCGGTGTCGATGCCGTTCATCACGCTGAGCAGCACGGTGCCCTCGCGGACACAGGGACGCAGCAGCTCGATCGCCTCGTCCAGGGCGGCCCGCTTGACCGCGACGATGGCCAGGTCGGCCGGGCCGTCACTGCCGTCGGAGAGGGCGAAGTCGTACGCCTGCCCGTTCACCACCGTGGGCTGCGCGGCGTACCGGGCCCGGCGATCGGTACCGGCCAGTACCCGCAGGTCGGCGCCGGCATCGGCGAAACGGCTGGCGTAGGCGGCACCGATGGCACCGAGCCCGACCAGGACGACCTTCTCCATCAGTCCCCCAGCGGACCGAACTTCACGCCCCGCGCCGCGAGTTCGGCCTCGCCGCCGTCCTCGGCGGTGAGCACCCAGACGCCGGTGCCGGTGAGCGCGATCGTGTGCTCCCAGTGTGCGGCCGGCGAGCCGTCCCTGGTCACGACGGTCCACTCGTCGTCCAGCGTGGCGTTGGCAGCGGAGCCGAGGGTCACCATCGGCTCCACCGCGATGCAGGTTCCCTTCACGAGGAGCTCCCCGCGTCCGCGACGGCCCAGGTTGGGCACGTCGGGCGCCTGGTGCATCTCGGTACCGATCCCGTGGCCGGTGTACTCGGCGACGATGCCGTAGCGCTGCGGATGGGAGCGGATCGAGGTCTCGACGGCGTGGCCGATGTCACCGACGTGTCCGCCGACGCGGGCCGCGGCGATGCCGGCCCACAACGCCTGCCGGGTGGCCTCGCTGAGCGCCTCGACCTCGGCCGGGCCGGCACCGACCACGATGGTGATGGCCGAGTCGCCGTGCCACCCGTCCAGCGAGACCCCGAAGTCGACACTGACCAGGTCGCCGTCGGCGAGGACCCGGTCGCCGGGGATGCCGTGCACGATCTCGTCGTTCACCGACGTGCAGGTCACCGCGGGGAACGGCGGCAGCCCGAAGCCCGCGCCGTAGCCGAGGAAGGACGAGACCGCGCCGGCCGCGGCGATGTGCTCCCGGGCCAGCTGGTCGAGTTCGGCCGTGGTCACCCCGGGACGGGCGGCCTCACGGACGGCCTGCAGCGTGCGTCCGACCACCAGGCCGGCCGCACGCATCTTCAGGATCTGCTCGGCCGACTTCGCTTCGATGGACGCCCGCCGTCCCATCGGTCAGGCGAGCCGGGCGTCGAGCGCGGTCGTGATCCGGTCGGCGACCTCTTCGATGCTGCCGATGCCGTCCACCTCGACCAGCAGCCCGCGGTCGCGGTAGGTGGCCAGCAGCGGGTCGGTTGCCTCGGTGTAGATCACCATGCGGTTGCGGATGGTCTCGGCGTTGTCGTCGGCACGACCCTCGAGCTCGGCGCGCTTCAGCAGCCGGTCCACCAGCACGTCGGTGTCGGCGACCAGGGAGATCACCGCGTCGATCGCCTGCCCGGTCTTCGCCAGCTCGCCGTCGAGCGCGTCCACCTGGCCCGCGGTGCGGGGGTAGCCGTCCAGCAGCCAGCCGGACGCGGCGTCCGCCTCGGTCAGCCGGTCGGCCACGATCGCGTTGGTGATCTCGTCGGGGACGTAGCCACCCTCGGCCATGATCCGCGAGACCTCCTGACCGAGCGGAGTCTGGTTCTTCACGTTGGCCCGGAAGATGTCACCGGTCGAGATCGCCGGGATGCCGTAGTGGGCGGCGATGCCCACGGCCTGAGTGCCCTTCCCCACACCGGGGGGGCCCATGATCAGCAGTCTCATCTGAGGAATCCTTCGTAGTTTCGTTGCTGCAACTGGCTCTGGATCTGTTTGACGGTATCCAGGCCGACTCCGACGATGATCAGGATCGAGGTACCGCCGAAGGGGAAGTTGTTGTGGGTGCCGACCAGGATGAACGCGATCGCGGGGATCAGCGCGATCAGGGCCAGGTACAGCGAGCCCGGCGCGGTCAGCCGGGACAGCACGTGCGCGAGGTAGCGCTCGGTCGGTCTCCCCGCGCGCACGCCGGGGATGAAGCCGCCGTACTTCTTCATGTTGTCGCTGACCTCCACCGGGTCGAAGGTGATCGACACGTAGAAGTAGGCGAAGAAGATGATCAGCAGGAAGAAGATCGCCTCGTACATCCAGCCGCCGGTGGTCAGGTTGGTCGCGATCCAGTTCGACACCGGGTTGTTCGGCTGGAACTGGGCGTAGAGCACCGGCAGGTAGAGCATCGACGAGGCGAAGATGACCGGGATGACGCCGGCCTGGTTCACCTTCATCGGGATGTAGGTGGTGGAGCCGCCGAGCAGCCTGCGTCCGACCATCCGCTTGGCGTACTGGACGGGGATGCGCCGCTGCGCCTGCTCCATGAAGATGACCCCGGCCATCACGGCGAGGCCGATGATCAGCACGATGATGAAGTAGAACCAGCCCTGCGCACCCTCGCGGCTCTCCTTGATGGCCCACAGCGACGCCGGGAACTGGGCCGCGATCTGGGTGAAGATCATCACCGACATGCCGTTGCCGACGCCGCGGTCGGTGATCAGCTCACCCAGCCACATGATCACGCCGGTGCCGGCGGTCATGGTCAGGATCATGGTGATGATCGGGAAGATGCTCTTGTCGTAGACGAGGTCGAGCGAGCAGCCCTGGAACAGCTGGCCGTTCACGGCGAGGGTGACGAAGGCGGTCGAGTTCAGCAC